>CAZNYY010000302.1:0-3475 GCA_964577335.1 uncultured Oscillospiraceae bacterium
TTAATAGGACAGTCGCCCAACCCAATTAATAAACACACAACGGAAGGACTTGTGAAAACTAAATGGGGCGGTATTGTGGTTGACGAGGAGGGGCTTACATCCCTTGAAAGCGTATATGCAGGCGGGGATGCGGTGACAGGGGCTGCCACGGTAATACTTGCAATGGGTGCGGGCAAAACTGCCGCTGCGGCAATCTCCGAAAAGCTTTTAGGAGCAAAATAAAGGTTTATAACAGAGGGGCGGCAAAATGTCGCCCCTTAAATTTTTGTTGCCAAATTTTCAAACCTGTGTTAAGATGTATTTTGAGGTGTTATGCTTGTATTTAAAACGACTTGATATCCAGGGCTTTAAATCATTTGTAGACAAAATATCGCTTGACTTCGGACGGGGAATCACCTGCATAGTGGGACCTAACGGAAGCGGGAAAAGCAATCTTTCCGACGCCATACGCTGGGTGCTGGGAGAGCAGAGTGTTAAAAGCCTGCGAGGAAGCAAGATGGAGGACGTTATATTCAGCGGAACCGAAAAGCGAAAGCCGGTCGGCTTTGCTGAAGTTTCGTTGACCCTTGATAATTCTTCGGGTCATCTTGCAACGGAGTTTAGGGAGGTTACGGTGACAAGGCGGGTGTACCGCTCGGGTGAGGGGGAATACTTTATCAACCGTGCGCCGTGCCGCCTTCGTGATATACATGAGCTTTTTATGGATACGGGACTTGGGCGTGACGGGTATTCCATTATTGGACAAGGGAGAATAGGGGAAATATTGTCCGCAAAATCCGAGGACAGACGGCAGATTTTTGAGGAAGCAGCGGGCATTTCAAAATACAAGTACCGCAAAGCCGAGGCAGTGCGCAAACTTAGTTTTACGGACGAAAATCTTGTGCGTGCGAGAGATATTCTGCTGGAACTTGAGGGGCGTGTAGGACCTTTGAAGGAGCAGTCGAGAAAAGCCCTTATGTATTTGGATTTGCGGGAGGAATTGAAGGGGCTTGAGGTAAGCCTGTCCGTGCAAAATATTAAAAAACTGCGTGCCGACACCGCAAAAACGCAGGAGCTTTACAACAATGCCAAAATAGGGCTTGCGAAGGAGCAGGAGGCTCTTGTCCGTGCAAAAGAGCGGGAACAGGCGGAATATGAAAAAATGCGGGATGCGGAGGGCGAAATTGAAAAGCTTCGTGAGCGCCAGCACAGTGCCGAACTGTTAAAAACCCAAAGTGAGGGCGAAATTTCTCTGCTTGGCAGCAGCATTGAAAATATAAAGACGAATATTGACAGGGTGAATGCGGAAAGAATGTCCCTTGAAGCGGAAACAGGGGGAACAGAGAAAGATAAAATCGCATCCTCTGCAAAAATAGATGAACTATCGGTTAAAAGAGGAGAAATAGAGAAGGAAATAATCCGAATTTCAGATAAAGGTGAAGCTTTATCGAACGAGGTTTCGGGAAAAAATAAATTGCTTTTGGAAACCGAGGAGGGAATCCGCCTTGCGAAAAGTGCAGCGGATGCGGCTCGCCACAGTCTTTTGACGCTGGACGAACAGGGAAATGCGGCAAAGGATAGGGAAAAGGAAATTGAGAGCGAGAGGGAACGGGTTTTGGCGGAGCAAACGACAGCAGACAACCTGATTTTAGATATTGGCGAAAAGCTTGACAAGTGCAGGGGCAGAAAAGATAAAATTAAGGCGGATTTTGAGGGTATATCAAGTACCGCTACGGCACTTAGGGACGAAATTGATGCGCTAAAAAACGAGTATAACAGCAAAAACCGTGATTTAAACGGAAATATGTCAAGATTATCCTTGCTTCGAGACATGGAAAAATCAATGCAGGGGTATGCGGCATCCGTTAAGGCATTGCTTGGCAATGATGCGCCCGGGGGCGTTAAAATCCACGGTGTGGTTTCAAAACTTATAGACGTGCCGCCGCATTTGACAACCGCCATTGAAACGGCGTTAGGTGGAGCGTTGCAAAACCTTATTGTCGAAAGCGAAGAAGATGCGGCACGTTGTATTGAATTTTTAAAAAGCAGAAAAATAGGCAGGGCAACCTTTTTGCCCATATCGTCCGTAAAAGGTGCAAGAACTGAATTTGCCACAAGGCTTTCCGGCACTCGGGGGTATTTGGGGATTGGGTGCGACCTGGTACAGACGGATGACAAATACAGGGGTATTATAACAAGTCTGCTGGGGAAAACAGCGGTGTTTGACAATATGGACAATGCGGTTGTCTGCGCCAGAAAATTTGGTTACAAATTCAGGATTGTAACTTTGGAGGGCGAGGTTTTATATGCGGGCGGCTCAATTGCGGGCGGCAGTTTTCAGCGCAGTGCAAATCTCTTGGGGCGGGGCAGTGAAATTGAGTCAATCTCCGCCGAGTGCGGACGCATGGAAAAGGAAATTGACAAAATTGACGGGAGAATAATAACAAAAACCGAAAAACTAAAGGGCGAAATGGAGCAAATGGAAAGGTTCAGGGCGGAATTTTCCGCGGCGGGCGCCGAAATAATACGTCTTGAAGGTGAATTGGGGCTTGCCACACAGGACAAGGCGCACAAGGAGGAGAGGCTTGCCGTTTTGGACGGTGAGCTTGAAAACATTAAAAAAAATGCCCAAGGCGGCAGCGAGAGAAGGTTGCGACTGGAAGAGGAAGCGGGCAAACAGGACAAACAGGCGGCAGAACTTGCTGTAGGGGCAGACGAAATGCGGATTGAGCTTCGTCGGCTTTTGGGCAAGCGAGAAAACATAAACGCTGAAATTTTGGACAGGCGCATGGACATTTCTTCAATAAATAAGGACATTGATGTGCAACAGATGAAAATTGACGAGGCGGATTTAAAAAGGGACAATATAAAAGCCGTTATTTTGCAAAAGCAGTCTGAGATTGCAGAGCTTAGGGAGCGCATTGGGGAACTTGAACTTAATATTGAAAACAAGAGGATGACAAGTAGTGAAGCGGCGGCAAGGGCGGCGGAGTTTGCCGAAAAAATAAACGAGATGAGCGTATTTCGCGGCGGGGTGGACGAAAACATTACACAGCTTAGAGAGCAGATAAACGATATGAGCGAGAGGGCGGCGGCACTTTCCGCCGAATGTGCAAGGATTGAGAGCCGACACGAGCGCATGACGGATGATTTGGACATGGTTATAACAAAGCTTTGGGACGACTATGAGTTGACATACACGGCGGCGTGTGAGATAAAAAAGGAGATAACTTCTCCGCAGGCGGCAAAAAAACGTGCGGGTGAGATAAGGGGTAATATCCGTGCGCTTGGAAACATAAATATAGATTCCATTGAGGAATACAAGGAAGTTCGGGAGAGGCACGAATTTTTGGGTACGCAGATAAAGGATTTGGAAAATGCTAAGGCGGAGCTTGAAAAACTTATCTCGGACATGACAGCTATCATGACCGAGAAGTTTCACGAGCAGTTTAAAGTCATAAACAAGTATTTCATTGAGATTTTTAAAAAGCTTTTT
>CAZNYY010000303.1:0-3470 GCA_964577335.1 uncultured Oscillospiraceae bacterium
TCTTTTGATAGATGAGCCTACAAACCATCTTGATATACGGGGCAGGGAGCTTGTTTCAGAATATCTAAATAGTAAAAAAGGTTTTATATTAGTTTCCCATGACCGAAAATTTTTAGATGCTTGTATTGACCATGTTTTGTCTATCAATAAAACGAATATCGAGGTGGTACAAGGCAATTTTTCCTCATGGTTTATGGATAAAGAGCGGCAAGATAACTTTGAAATTTTAGAAAACAGGAAGTTGAAAAGTGAAATAAAACGCTTTGAAAAAACCTCCAAAGAAAAGGCATCTTGGTCTAACAAGGTTGAAAAAACAAAATACGATACGAAAATTTCAGGAATTAAGCCGGACAGAGGATATATTGGGCATAAAGCCGCAAAAATGATGAAACGGTCAAAGGTATTGGATGCACGCAGGCAAAAGGCAGTGCAGGAAAAATCAAAGCTTCTTAAAAATATCGAAAGTGCCGAAAGCCTTAAAATTAGTCAGCTTGATTATCATGCAAAACAGCTTGTTGTTTTTTATGATGTTTCCATATCCTATGGCAAAAACACCGTTTGCCAAAACATTTCCTTTGCCATTGAAAAGGGGGACAGAATTGCGTTGCAAGGTAAAAACGGTTCGGGTAAGTCAAGCATTATTAAGCTGATATGCGGCGAAAACATCTCATATAGTGGAGATGTGCAAATTGGAAGTGGCTTAATCATCTCATATGTTTCACAGGATACTTCAGATTTAAGTGGAAACCTCTCGAATTTTGCAAGGGAAAATGACATTGACGAGAGCCTATTTAAAGCTATTTTAAGAAAACTTGATTTTTCACGGGAGCAATTCGCCAAAGACATTTCTGATTTTAGTGGCGGACAAAAGAAAAAGGTTTTAATAGCAAAAAGCCTTTGCGAAAAGGCACATTTGCATATTTGGGACGAACCACTGAATTTTATTGATGTCATCTCCCGTATGCAAATAGAGGAATTGTTGCTTGAATTTAAGCCTACGATTCTGTTTGTGGAGCATGATAGTGCCTTTTGTGGAAACATTGCAACGAAAACGATTGGGTTGTAGAACTTACTATTTCCTACCAATGCTCAATGACAATGGAAATTAATGATTGAGTAATTGATAGTATTATGATATAACTTTTGTATAAGAAACAAAAACGATTTTGACTTAAAGGAGGTATTGCATGGTAAGTAAAACAGATGCTATTGAGATAATAACATATGCCGAAGAAAACAAAATTAACATTTGGATAGATGGAGGTTGGGGTGTAGATGCTCTTTTAGAAGAAGAAACAAGAGCACACAACGATATTGATTTATTTGTGGAAGAAAGTGATGGTAAAAAGTTTGCTGAAATACTAAAAGAAAAAGGCTTTACTGAAGTTGCAGAAGCATATACCACCACATCTCATACAGTTTGGAAGGATACTAAAGGCAGGATAATTGATCTTCATATATTTAAATTCAACGAACAAGGATACATTATTTTTGAAGGAGAAGCATATCCTCCGGAAGTGTTTAGTGGCATTGGGAAAATAGGCGATAAAATGGTAAGGTGTATTGATGCTGAAAACCAAGTGTTATTTCACTTAGGCTATGAGCATGATGAAAATGATGTACATGATGTGAAACTATTGTGCCGAAAGTTTAATATTCCTATTCCGAGTGAATACAAGTAGTCAACAAATTTCAATTTGTCGGAATTATTATAAGCACAGCACTATCAAAATAAAATAAGATTATTCAAAAAGCGGCTATTTTATATAGTCGCTTTTTTCATGTTCGGAGGTGATAATTTGAAAAAAGCAAGTATTTCTTTTGTGCTTTTAGTAAGCCTGGTTATTTTGTGCGGTGGGGCGGCTATCTTTAATATTGCAACTGCAAGCAGGTATCGGGCGAAAACAGAGTATGAGCGTATAGAAAATTGGTACATTGCAGAATCGGGCACTGACTTGGCAGTCGGGTTATTGATAAACTACTTATCCAATCAAGATTATGTTTTGGCATATTCCCAAAACGGTGACGGCAGTTTTCAGGTGCTTGATGAGTATTCCCCCTATCTGCTTGACGAAATAAAAATGGCTGAAAACTTGGATGATGTGCTACTTGATTTGATTTCAACTGAAAGTGCAGACTATTTATCCGCCATTGGATACTTGGATTTTAAAAGAGGAAACGGTATCGAGCTGTCTATCAGCACCTATGGACAAAAGGACAGCTTTAAACTTTCAAGACTTTGCATTGAGCCATACTTTTTAATTGGCAGGGCTAACGAGGCGGCTACGGTCAAAAGTAAAATCAATCCTATCCATCTAACTGTAAAATCAGCATATAAAGGAGGCGAAGTACTATGTAATGTGCAAATTTCCAACTTATATATCAGCAGACAGCCTTTTAAAGAAAGTGCAAATGAAATATCCAGCGTTTCGGCAGGCATTGACATAAGTTACGCAAAAATCATTTATGAAAACTATCAAAACTACGGGAGGAGTGGAAATTGAAAAAAGCATTTACATTAATAGAAATTTTAGCAGTCACCGCCCTATGCGGTATTTTAATTGTATCCTCTGCCATTTCACTCAATAAGGTATGGCAGAACAATCAAATTGATGTGTGTGAAAGTGAGCTTCGTGAGATTGTAAACGGTTTTAAAAGCTATTTTGTTGACTATGGCAACATTGTCATATCTGATGATACCAATTATGAAACCGTGCTAAATGAAACCCTTAATACGCTGAATCGACAGTATTTACCCTATGAATTTGCGGTTGACAGTGTAGCAGGTGACAAAAGAAGTGCAAGCCTTGTATCCAAACTGAAAACAGACCCTTGGAATGGAAAGTTTAAAATCCATATCTATACTTATGATGGCGAGGACAAGGAAAGCACTTCGGGGCTTGTTGTAGTTTCGAGTAATGGCATTGATACTACAAGTAACCTTAGTACCTACAAAAATAATGATTATGGCGATGATATCGTGGCCATAATCGAGCCTAATTAAAGGATGTGAGAATATTGAAAAAATTAATTGTTTTGATGGGCATAATAGCCGCTTTGTTATTCTTATGTGTAGCTGTGTATGCCGATGATGTAATGAAAATCGGTTTAGGCGGTGAAGTAAAAGCGGCAAAAGCTGTTGGAAGCGGTAGCGGCATTACCTTTACCCTGCCGGACATAGCAAACAACTTTTTAATTGATACCATTGAGCTTGCCATTTTTGAAAAATTGGAGCATGAAGCAAATTACAAAAAGTTTGGCGAAAGCAAAATGGTTGAAAATCCTACAAGCCTAAATATAAATTTTGGCTTTGGTGATGTTTCAAGGTATGAGGAAAAGGCAAAATATAAAATTGCGTATCGGTATCATGTTAGACCATTAGAGGACCTTTCAAAGATAGTGATTGCCGGAGAAAATATAAAGGAAGGTTGGCGGTTGGTTGGCGAGGTTAACCCAACAGTTCAGACGGA
>CAZNYY010000304.1:0-3470 GCA_964577335.1 uncultured Oscillospiraceae bacterium
GCCTCAACACACACACGAAGGGGGTTGTCGCCCTTCATTTCATCCGTCTGCACGGGAACCATACGACCGATGGACGCCTCCACAAAGCCCGCAAGCGTGTTAAGTCTTTCATCGTGCCCAAGCTCCTCCGACACAAGGTTTTTCAAAAATACGTCCGCACCTATAAGGTTTTCGCAAATTATAATATTAAGCGGTGCGGTATTACCGTTTGCCCATCTTTTTTTAAGACCTTCGGCAATGGGTTTTGCAATAAATTTTAAGACGTTTACGCCCACGGCTGTCGCCATCAAATCAGCCTTTGAAATTTCTTCTGAAACCGCATCCATATCACGCCCGTCAACACAAGAAACGTTTTTAACCCAAGCCTCTTCACTGGTGGTTTTATGCAGGATTTTAACGGGGTATTGCCCCTCTTTATTAATTTTTTCTATAACCTCGGGGTTTACGTCCACAAAAGCCACGTCATAGCCCGACATATACAAAAGCTGACCTATAAACCCACGCCCGATATTCCCTGCGCCGTACATCACTGCCCTCAAAAAAAACACCCTCTTCTCTCATAAAAATGCGCCGCCCAAAGTCACGGGCGGCGCATCCCCTATACTTCCATAACCATTGGCAAAATCATTGGTCTGCGTTTTGTTTTTTCGTATATATACCCGCCCAGGCGGCTGCGAACACTTGTTTTAAGCCCGTTCCAGTCATGGTTTCGCCCTTTGGCAGAAGAAACGGTTTCCAAAACAACGGCTTTCAGTTCATCAATCAAATCCCCCGATTCACGTACATACACAAAGCCCCTTGAAATTACATCGGGACCCGAGAGGATTTCACCCGTTTCCTTGGAAAGAGTGACAACCACCACGATAAGCCCGTCCTCACCAAGGTGTTTACGGTCACGAAGAACAATATTTCCCACGTCCCCCACGCCGTACCCGTCAACAAGCAGTTTACCGGACGGAACACTGCCCGTAACCGCCGCACCCTCGGCATCAAGCTCCAAAACGTCACCGATTTTCATAATAAATATATTTTCCTTCGGAACATTCATAAGCGTTGCAAGCCCCGCATGGCTTACAAGGTGGCGGTATTCACCGTGAACGGGCATGAAATACTTAGGTTTTGTAAGACCGAGGATTATCTTCAGCTCCTCACGGCAGGCGTGACCCGAAACGTGAACCTCATAAAAAGAATCATGTATAACCTCCGCACCCTTACGATAAAGTTCATTCACCACATTTGAAATGGTTTTCTCATTACCGGGAATTGGGGAGGACGACAAAATTACAAGGTCACCCCGCATTATTTCCATCTGGCGGTGGTCGGAAAACGCCATACGAGTGAGCGCACTCATCGGCTCGCCCTGGCTGCCGGTGGTAATTACAACCACTTGACCCGGGCGGTAACGTTTTAGCGCATCAAGCTCAATCAAAGTGCCGTCGGGGATATGCATATACCCCAAATCCCTCGAAACTTCCAAAATATTCAGCATACTTCTGCCGGACACTGCAACCTTACGTTTATTTTTCACGGCGGAGTTTACAATTTGCTGTATCCTATGCACGTTTGACGAAAAGGTGGCCACAATAATCCTACGGTCATTATTCTTAAATATTTGGTCAAACTTCTCGCCGACGGAGCTTTCGCTCATGGTAAAGCCTGGGCGCTCAACATTCGTACTGTCAGACATAAGCAGCAGTACACCACGTTTCCCAAGCTCCCCAAACCTCGTCAAATCAATCATATCACCCTCAAGAGGGGTGCTGTCAATTTTAAAGTCACCCGTATGCACAATAGTGCCTGCGGGCGTGTGAACCGCAACCGCCACGGAGTCCGCAATACTATGGTTTACCCTTATAAATTCAACTTTAAAGTTTTGACCCAGTTTTATCACGGAGCCTGCACGGATACAGCTTAGTTTATTGGTTTTAAGTATCCCATGCTCCTTTAATTTTTGGCCGACAAGGCCAAGGGTCAGTCTTGTACCGTAAATGGGAGCGCTTACATTGCGAAGAACGTAAGGCAGCGCACCTATATGGTCCTCATGCCCATGGGTGAGAACTATCCCGCGAAGGCGGTCACTGTTTTTTTCGAGATACGTCGTATCGGGAATTACAAGGTCTATCCCCAGCATTTCATCGTCAGGAAAACCCATTCCGCAATCAATCACCATCATATCGTCTCCATACTCTATGACGGTCAGGTTCTTTCCTATCTCGTCCAGTCCACCGAGCGGAATAATTTTAAGTTTTTGTTTTTTTGACACGTTTTAACCTCCATATTTTTTATCCGAACACTAAATTCTAAGTTAGTATAGCATTATTTGGGCAATAAGTCAAACAATATTTAATTTCCGTTGTAATAATTATAGGTCTTTTTTGCGGGTTTTATACCACGGGGCTAAAAGAGCGATTTGACATCAAACGACATTCCTTTTTCGTGGTTTATGGATGAAATACACCAAAATAATAAAAAAACTGTGAATAATTTATATTTTTCTTGCAAAATTGTTACAAAAATATTATAGTATATAGTAGTGCATATTATTTAAGGGTAATAACGTTATAAAAT
The DNA here is from genome assembly GCA_964577335.1 of uncultured Oscillospiraceae bacterium. Classification (GTDB taxonomy): domain Bacteria; phylum Bacillota; class Clostridia; order UMGS1883; family UMGS1540; genus CAZNYY01. Next base: position 2,569 of record CAZNYY010000304.1, read on the forward strand.
AAATGCCGAGTATCGGCAGAGAAGGAGATATAAAGGTGGCCAATAAATTTTTTCAAAATATGACCTATCAAATGCAGGATATTATCGACAGACCTGTCGGAATGATTGAAGAAGGGGGAAATATAATCTCTTATTCGGATGTTTCGCAGATAAAGGGGCGCGTTGACGAAATACTTAAAATGGCGTTTGAACACAGCGGTCCCTTTACCTTTGCGGGGTACACGTTTTTGTCGCCGTTTTCTTTCCCGTACACGGGGCACACATTTTTTGTGGGGGGAGAGGACGAGGAAGCGAAAAAATACGTCAACGTCCTAAACGTGTCAATGGGCGGGCTTAAAATGCTGCAGGACGAAAAGTCAGACAAAACCAATCTTATAAAAAATATTCTCCTTGACAATGTGTTGCCTGACGATGTTACGGCAAGGGCAAAGGAAATGCATATTGAATACGACGTGCCGAGAGTGATTATGCTTATAAGAATGGCAGGCGTGTCGGATTTGTCAACCCTTGACATTGTTCACGGGCTGTTCCCTGAAAAAAATCATGATTTTATAATTGACATAAACGAGCAGAACATGGTGCTGGTAAAAGAGGTTGACAGGGATATAGCACCCGAGGAAATTAAAAGGATTGCAAGAAATATTATAGACACAATAAGCGCCGAGGCGATGGTGGCGGCGGTGGTGGGGATTGGCACCATTGCAAACAATGTACGGGAAATTGCAAAATCATACAAAGAAGCGCAGGTTGCCCTTGAAGTGGGCAAGGTGTTTGACAAGGAAAAGCCCATCATAAGCTACGAAAATTTGGGCATTGGGCGGCTTATTTACCAGTTGCCGACAACGCTTTGCGAATTGTTTTTATCGGAAGTTTTTAAAAAAGAATCAATAGATAGCTTAAAT
>CAZNYY010000305.1:0-3454 GCA_964577335.1 uncultured Oscillospiraceae bacterium
CTTGACCTTACCGTGGGCGGGTAAGGCGTATAATGGAACTTATGCGCATCGCCGTCATGCTTTTAGGCGAAAACTTCAGCGGCGCATGGGTTTTTCTAAAGGGTTTAGTTTGAATTTATTCAAACTAAACCCTTTACCCTGTAAATCGCAAGACCCGATACTATTGCGCCTACCACAATAATTGCCGGGGAAATGTCAAAGAATACGGAAAGTATAAATGCCAGGGCAAATAAAATTGCGCCCCAAATGTCTGTCACACCTTTTTTGTACATATCTATAAGAACACTCACCATCAGCGCCGCTACCGCTGCCGATACCCCTGCAAATGCACTTTGTACAATATCAAGCTTTGCAAAATTTGAAATAAAACTTGCAATTATAATTATAATTATCAAAGAAGGCAACACAACCCCCGAAACTGTGGCGAGCGCCCCCGCCAGTCCCCTTCTTTTATAGCCGATAAATGCCGCCGTATTTATTGCAATTGCCCCGGGCACGCATTGGCCTAGTGCATAATAATCCACAAGTTCATCATCCGTTGTATATCCTCGTGACACTACCTCCCTCTGCATTATGGGCAGCATTGTGTACCCGCCCCCGAATGTCAAAAGCCCCACCTTAAAAAAAGAATAAAACATCCCCCATAGTTCTTTCAATGCCTTTCCTCCTTTATATATCAAAAAGCTTTGCACCGTTTTCCCAAAATATTCGGTGGTTATCCTCCTCACTAAATCCAAGTGACAAAAACATTTCTACTACTCTTGCCGGCTCATGCATGGGAAAATCCGTTCCAAACAGGCATTTGTGCGTACCGTGTTCCTTTATAATCCGCACTGCCTGAGCATGGTTTATAACCTGCAGGACGCTTGATGTGTCAAAATATAAGTTTTTACCCACTAAAAGCCTTTCCGCATCATCCCAGTTTTGGTAACCGCCAAGATGAGCGGCAATAAGTGTAAGGTGCGGAAAATTGTCTATAACATTTCGTATCCTTGCGGGACTTGAGTTGTCAACATTTTCATCCCCCGCATGGGTCAAAACGGGAAGTTTTCCTTCTGCTATCTCAAAAATTCTAAACGCCTTTTCGCTGTCAATATTAAACCCCTGAAAATCAGGATGCAGCTTTATCCCCCGCAAACCAATCTCTAAAATTCGGTTTATTTCACCCTCAATATCATCATAATCAGGATGAACCGTGCCAAACCCCAAATATTTGCTATTTATAACAGATGCCACATAATCATTTACCGAGCGCACCTGCGAAGGGCGTGTGGCAGTTGAATGAATAAGGCATTTTTTAATTCTCGGCTCCGCCGCCGACCACTTTTCAAGCTCCGTGAGCGTTCCTTCCGAAAACATAGGAACACCATAATATTCCCCAAGGTTTGTAACCGCTTTTTTTGCAATATTGTCGGGAAAAATATGTGTATGTATGTCAAAAATTTTGTATTCCAAGATTATTCCTTCCTTTTTCCTATATCCCGCCTGTAATGCATATCCGAAAAACTTATTTTTTCTACATCTGCATATGCGTTTTTAACTGCCATGCCAAGTGTTTCCCCAAGGGCGCACACGCCTATCACCCGCCCCCCTGCGGTGACAACATTGCCTTTACTTTTCGCAGTGCCGCTGTGAAACACAAGGGAACAGTCATCAATCCCCGAAATTATATGCCCCGTGGTATATTGGGAAGGATACCCGCCCGATGCCATAATAATACATGCGCACGCATCATCGCTCCACTCGATTTCAATTTCATCAAGCCTCTCGTCACACACCGCAAGAAAAATGTCAAGCAAATCGGTTTTAAGGCGTGGGAGTACCACCTGCGCCTCAGGGTCACCAAACCTTGCATTGTATTCTATCACTTTAATGCCGTCCTCCGTTGCCATAAGCCCAAAATAAAGCACGCCTGAAAATGGGCATCCCTCAGCACTCATCGCCCTGACGGTAGGGATAAAAATTTTATCCCTACACTCCTTTGCCATTTTTTCATCATAAATCGGCGAGGGGGAATACGCACCCATACCGCCCGTGTTTAAACCCTCGTCATTGTCAAGCGCCCGTTTATGGTCCTGCGCACTGCACATGGGTTTTAGGGTTTTGCCGTCACAAAACGCAAGAACCGATATTTCACGCCCCTCGAGAAATTCCTCCACAACAACACGGTTTCCCGCTTGCCCAAACTTTTTTTCCTCCATAATTTCAATGACTGCCTGCTTAGCCTCGCCAAAATTCTGCGCTATTATAACACCCTTGCCAAGTGCCAGCCCTTCAGCTTTTATAACCACAGGATAGGAGGATTTTTCAAGGTATGTAACTGCATCCCCACTGCTCTCAAAAACCTCGTAGGCAGCTGTTGGTATACCGTACTTTTTCATAAGGTTTTTTGAAAATACCTTGCTGCCCTCAATTGCCGCCGCCGCTTTTTTAGGGCCAAATGCACGAATACCCCTCTTTTCCATATCGTCTGCCATGCCCAAAACAAGGGGGTCATCAGGCGCTATTACCGTCAAATCAATTTTGTTTTCCTCGGCAAATTCGCACATTCCCATGATATCAACCGCTTTTATCGGCACACACTCCGCAAGCTTTGAAATACCGGCATTCCCCGGCGCACAATATATTTTTGTTATTTTAGGGCTTTGGGATAGTTTCCACACAATTGCGTGTTCACGTCCCCCGCCCCCTACAACTAATACTTTCATGAAACCCTCCTAAGTTAATGCTTAAAATGACGCATCCCTGTAAATATCATGGCAATGCCATGCTTGTCACACTCTAAAATCGAGTCCTCGTCACGGATTGAGCCACCCGGCTGTATTATAGCCGTAACCCCTGCCGCCGCCGCCGCTTCCACACAGTCCGAAAACGGGAAAAACGCATCAGATGCCATGACAGAGCCCGCCGCACGCTCACCCGCATATTTTATCGCAAGCTCCAGTGCCGTGATACGGTTTGTCTGCCCGGGACCCACCCCAACGGTCATTTTATCGTTTGAAAGCACTATTGCATTGGATTTTGTGTGTTTTACAACACGCCATGCAAACATCAGCGCCTTCATCTCGGCATCCGTCGGCTGTTTTTTTGTAACGCATTTTAGGGCGCCCTCGTCCAAAAGCTTCGTATCCCGCTCTTGTAACAAAAGCCCTCCCGCAACACGCTTAATATCCATGGACTGGGCTCTTTTCATTATATTTTCAAGCTGTAATATGCGAATATTTTTCTTTTTTGTCAAAATTTCAAGCGCCGCTTCGGTGTATGAAGGGGCTACCACAATTTCAATAAATATTTTATTTATTTCCACTGCCGTTTTTTCGTCAATCTCCCTGTTTGCCGCTACAATCCCCCCGAAAATTGATACAGGGTCGGCATCATGCGCCCTTTTGTATGCGTCAAAAATATTTTCTCCAATCCCCACGAACCAATTCAAAAGTAGCCATACGGCAGATAA
>CAZNYY010000306.1:0-3435 GCA_964577335.1 uncultured Oscillospiraceae bacterium
GGTTTGCCCAAAAGTTTTGCCGCTCGTATTGAAACATATTTATGCGAGGTTCCGTGAAAACCGTATCTTCTTATTTTGTAGTTTTCATAATATTTATAGGGTATTGCATATATAAACGCCTCGGGCGGCATTGTCTGGTGAAAAGCAGTGTCAAAAACCGCAACCTGCGGCGCATGGGGAATAACATTCTCACACGCCAAGATGCCCGTGAGGTTTGGCGGGTTATGAAGAGGTGCAAGCGGAATACATTCCTCAATCGCAGCTTTAACCTTGTCGTCTATCAGCACCGACTCGGCAAAAAACTCCCCGCCGTGAACCACTCTGTGACCCACCGCCCAAATATCCTTCATATCAGTGATAACACCGTGAACAGGGTTTGTAAGCGCATCTATAACCATACCAATGGCTGCGGTATGGTCCTTCATGTCCTTTTCGATCACAACCGTTTGACCTCCCTTTGGTGTATGTTTAATCTGCGAACCCTCAATACCTATTCTCTCACAAATTCCCTTTGCTATTACTGCGGAGTTGTCCATATCAATAAACTGATATTTAAGTGACGAACTGCCCGCATTTATTACCAGGATTTTCAAAACATATCTCTCCTTCATCTGAATTTATTTATTCTGATTTTGTGCCTGAACGCAGGTGATTGCAACAACCCCTACAATATCTTCAGCACTGCAACCGCGCGACAGGTCATTTACAGGTTTTGCAATGCCCTGTGTAATCGGTCCGTACGCCTCGGCATTTGCAAGGCGCTGGGTAAGCTTGTACCCAATATTGCCCGCATTTAGGTCAGGGAACACCAAAACATTTGCGTGCCCCGCAATATCGCTGTCAGGTGCTTTTGATTTGCCTATTTCGGGAACAATTGCAGCGTCAAGCTGAAGCTCGCCGTCAAGCTTTAAAGAAGGTGCTTTGCTTTTTGCAAGCTCCGTTGCGACAATCACCTTGTCAACCAATTCGCTTTGGGCGCTGCCGTATGTAGAATATGAAAGCATTGCCACCCTCGGCTCATCCTCAAGCAAAACTTCAAACGATTTTGCCGATGAAATTGCAATTTCCGAAAGTGCCTCCGCATCGGGGTTTTCGTTAAGCCCCGCATCAGAAAAAATAAATGTGCCGTTTTTCCCAAACTCGCTGTTTGGAACAACCATCACAAAAAAAGCCGAAACGAGCTTGGTGCCCGGTGCGGTCTTTAAAATCTGCAACGAGGGTCTTAAAACATCCGGTGTGGAATGACATGCACCTGCAACCATCCCGTCCGCCAGACCGTTTTTAACCATCATTACACCGTAATATAAAACATCTTTTACCGTATCAGCGGCCTTCTCGGGCGTCATACCCTTGGCCTTTCTGAGGTTGTAAAAATCTTCGGCAAACTGTGCCGATTTTTCCGAGGTAAGCGGATTGATAATTTGCGCTTCGCCTATATCAAGCCCTTCCCCTGCCGCCATTTCGTTTATTTGGTTTTCGTCACCCAAAATAACGATATTGGCAATACCCTGCTTTAGAATTGAAGCGGCTGCACGTATTGTCCTGATATCACAGCCTTCCGCCAAAACAATTTTCTTTTTGTCGGCCCGTGCCCGCTGTGCAATTCTGTCCAAGAACCTACTCATTTTTCGTAACATCCCCTTTTTTTCTCAATCTTATACATTATACTACAAACCAATATGTATTACAATATAATTTGAAAAAATTTTAACATAAAAGGCTCAATTTAAAAACCCTTCTGCGCCCGTGCGGGAGAAAAACCCCGAAATATGTCGTTTTAAAACCCTGTTTTCGGAAGATGAGAGGGTAGGGTCGGTTTCTATTAATTTTTTTGCGGCGGCGGATGCTTCGTTTAGACAGGGCATATCACTGAATATATTTGCAATCCTAAGTTCCGGCAGCCCGTGTTGTCGTGTACCGAAAAATTCCCCCGGACCCCTGATTTTCAAATCCTGCTCGGCAATAACAAAGCCGTCCGATGTGCTTTTCATAATGGCAAGACGTTTTTTTGTGACTTCATTGTCAGATTCCGAAAAAATAAAGCAATACGATTTGTCAGCCCCCCGACCCACACGCCCTCTTAACTGATGCATTTGGGAAAGCCCGAACCGCTCCGCATTTTCTATTACCATAATCGTGGAATTGGGCACATTTACCCCAACTTCAATTACGGTTGTGGAAACTAAAACTTTAATCTTACCCGAAACAAAATCAGCCATCACCGCCCCTTTGTCCGCCGCCTTCATCCTGCCGTGTATAACCGAAACATGTTCAGGGTTAAAAAGCTTTTCGGTAAGCTGATTTGCAAAGTCCTCCGCATTTTTCAGGTCAAGCTTTTCGTTTTCCTCAACAAGCGGGCAAACCACATATGCCTGCCGCCCGGCATCCGTTTCCTTTTTAATAAAATTGTAAACCCGCTGCCTTAGCCCCTCGTTTACGACATATGTTTCAACAGGCTTTCTGCCGGGGGGCATTTCATCGATTATGGATATATCAAGGTCGCCGTATATAATAAGGGAAAGGGTGCGGGGGATGGGTGTTGCGGACATTACGAGAACATGGGGGGACTGCCCCTTCTCTGTAAGGCTGCCTCTTTGGCGCACGCCAAAACGGTGCTGCTCGTCCGTTATAACAGCGCCGAGGGATTTAAATATAACCCCGTCCTCAATAAGGGCATGCGTGCCTATAACAGTCTCCGCCGTGCCATTTTCAATTTTTTCAAGAACAATTGTTTTTTCCTTTTTGGTAAGGCTGCCCGTTAATAAAACAATATCCATATCAGGAAAAAGTGCCGACAAGCTTTGAAAATGCTGCTGCGCCAAAATTTCAGTCGGTGCCATCAGTGCCGACTGCATTCCCATACTTGCCGCCGCATACATGAGGGCGGCAGCAACCATTGTTTTTCCGCTGCCGACATCCCCCTGCACAAGCCTGTTCATGGGGGAGGGGCGGGATATATCCGAATAAACCTCATCAATTACCCTTCTCTGTGCGCCTGTAAGTTTAAACGGTACAAGCCTTAAAAAATCTTCGGCACGAGAGATTATAGGTTTTGCGGTGAGAACATCCCTTCTGCCCTTAAGTGCAAAGATACCCACTAAAAGCATAAAAAACTCTTCAAAAACAAGACGCTTTCGCGCGGTTTCATAGCTTTCCTCATCCTTTGGAAAATGTATGTTTGACAGTGCAAACCGAATATCGCAAAGAGAATGTTTTTTCCTTATATATAATGGAAGGGTTTCTTCCATAGAATTTAGGGCAACCTCCAGGCATTTCTCCATTATAGATGAAACAATTTTCTGTGTCAGCCCCTCCGTCAGATGATAAAGGGGAACAATACGCCCCACATTTCGGTTTTCGCCCTCCGCTTCAAAAACGGGGGTCACAATATCCTTTTTGCCGTATTTTGCGCTTATTCTGCCGTGCAGAGAATAT
>CAZNYY010000307.1:0-3415 GCA_964577335.1 uncultured Oscillospiraceae bacterium
TAATGTTCTTTACTTTTTCATAAACTGCAAATTGGGGCTTCTTATTCTGTAAAACCTCTAACCAATGCACTAACAATGACGAACGGGTCTTTTCTATATCCTGTGAATGACACTCGGGGCAACAAGTTCTTTCTTTGTAATCGACAACCAACGGATTGTATTTATGTCCACAACTACTGCAAGTCCACAAAGCGCCCTTCGGTTTTTCCGATATACTAAAATCTTGGCAGGGGCTGCCTCCTACAAGGCAGGTTAGTTCAGGAATGCTATCAAGAGATACCTTTGTTATATCGCCCACATTTTTCTCCTGTGGCACATTGTGAATGGCAGAGTATGATTGGATAGCGTGTTTGTCTGTCTCGGAGAAACAGACAACCTCACAATTATACTTAGGTTTATCACTTTTTAACTTTTCGGCAATTCTTCTGTTTGCCGTGTCATAAAGCTCCTTGTTTTCCTCAAAAGCAATATAATTTCTGTTTTGATTGATACATGCTACTTCTACCGTTCCTGAACCTGCGGTACAATCTAATACAATGTCATTTTCCTTGGAAGAATTAATAATAATATTTTCAGTCATTTCCAAAGGCTTAATGTTGGGATCGTTCCAACTTTCCATATATTCAGTCTGCAAATCGGTTATATGGTATGTCCTCTTGGTATGATAACTTCCGCCTAACGGCACTCCGCCTCTTCGAAAATAAAGAAGATATTTAGTAGAGACGTCAGAGTCAACTCCTATTTTGTGCCAATACAAGATATTGTAACTACAACCGATTCCAATGAAATAATTAATTATTTCGAGATATTCTGAAGCGTTGCACCATATATAAATATTGATTTTTTTCATAACCCTGATAAGCTCTTCCAGTGTTTCAATCAGGACTCCTGTGTCATTTGTTTCTGATTCTATTGGATCTGTAATTGCTACACGATCCATATCAAGAACCGCCATATCAATGCTGGCGTCGGGAATATGTTTAATACCCTCAACGTAAGGTTGATTGTGAACTGTGTTTAATCTCATATTTATATCAACAGAGTCCAATTCAATTTCTTGTTCGGCCAGTGTAGTATCTATCCTATTCATACAAATGTCATAAAACTTCTCGTCTATTTCGGCACCTATAAAGTCGCGTCCGGTTGCTATACATGCAACGGCAGTAGTGCCGGAACCCATATAGGGATCTAAAATCAAATCTCCCGGTTTTGAAATTCGGGTTATTAAATCCTCGATGATACTTTGGGGCTTTATAGTGGGGTGCCCCCAGATTTTTTTGTCTTTTCGGTTTGCGCTTGTATGATAAAATATTGCTTCAATGACATCTTCTATCTTTTTACTAACACAAAGGATGTGTTCTGTGTCAGACAGATAGGTGTTGCCACATAATGGAGGGGCACCTTCTTTGTGCCAAGCTGTTGGCATACAATAGAAGCCCTTACCTTTAAAGTAATTCCCCAAAATTGGGATTTGATCTTTGCTGCAAAATATAAACATTTTACCCGTTTTGCAAACACGAATTATTTGGTCTAAAACTTCGGTAGTTATGCCATTCGACATAGATTCAAGTTCTGTCTGATATTTAGTCAGATTACCGTGCTTACGCCTCGTTGTATTTATTAAATATGGTGGATCTGTGACAATAACGTCTACTCCGTCGTCCGGAATCAGTTTAAGTATTTCTAGGCAATCACCGCGAACAATAGTATTAGTTTTCATAATTGAAACCCCTCTCTGTAATAATTTTTTGGGGTTCTTATATAATATAAAGGATGAGGTTTTCCCCTAACTTCTCCTTTATAATTTAATTAAAATGCTTAGGCTGTCCTACCAAGACTGATTGCAAGACATTTTTCCACTTCTTTTTCTATTTCTTCTGTCCAACAACCTATATAATGTTCTACTCTTGACTTGTCCACTGTCATAACCTGTTCCAACAGTATGGTTGAATCTGCACTTAGATTCACACAGTCCGCTTTTATTGAAACATGCGTAGGCAAAGGTTTCTTATTCTTTGTTGTTAAGGGTGCAACCAGAATTGTCGGGCTAAATTTATTTTGAGCATTGTTACCTATAACGAGACAGGGTCTTGTCCCCGCCTGCACGCTGCTGTGTCCCTGTGGATCCGGCAACCTCACCTGTAAAAGATCTCCTCTTTGAATGTTAAAATTTTTCATAATAAAGCTCCTTTCATTGGTTAAAATTTTGTGGTGGCGGCAGGGGATTTCCTACCGCCCGTCTATCCTCTAGTATTCAAAATCTGCTATCTGATTGGCTTGGTGTTCATGTAATGAATGGACATATAAGTCAAGGGTAATGGTAATATTACTGTGGCCCAAAATTCTGCTGAGTGTTTTTACGTCTTTACCAAGCTCTAACCATTGTGTAGCAAATGTGTGTCTGAGACTATGCAAATTTGCGTCTTCAACGTCAGCGAATTTCAAAAGTTTTTTAAAGAAGTCCTGTATTGTTCTGCTTTCAATGCGGTTGCCAAATTTGTTTGTAAATAAATAGCCTCTGTCGTCGTAGGTATCAACCAAAAGTTCCTTTAAGTTTTCTTGCAATGCCTTATATTCCAAAAGTTTCTGGGCTAACCTATCATTCATAGGAATCTTTCTGTTGCCGCTATGGGTCTTAGTTGCACCGCATTCAAGTTTTGTCTTGCTTTCTGCATCATTTTCGAAGTCATAAACCCTGTTAAATGTCTTATTTATTGTGATTAATTTACTTTCAAAATCAATATCAGACCATTCCAATGCCAAAACCTCTCCAATACGTGCGCCTGTGTAAAGCGATACAAACAAGATATATCTATAGCCGAAGCTGTCCTCTTTGTATCTGACACTGGATTTTTTTGCCCTTTCCTCTTTGTTTTTCAAAGCGGTAATTTCCTCAATATTTTCCATTACCGAAATCAGTTTCGTTCTCTCGTCTTTGGTCAGTACTCTCATTTCCTTTTTGAGATCAGACCTTGGAATAACTACTCCCGTAAGAACATTTTTGGTACAATGACCATTGTTTACTGCTTGATTCATTGCCTGTTTGAACATTCCATATATGTTCTTTACGGTTTTGTCTGATAAGGGTTTGCCATTGTCTTTTAGATTTCCGTTTTGCTTTATGTCATTAAAAAAACGCTGAGCCTTGCTAACTGTTAATTTTTTTAGAGGTTCATTTCCTAATTTAGGAACAATCGTGTTTTCGATATAACTCTTGTAATTTGTTCGAGTAGATGCCCTGATATTAATTGCGTAGTTGTCAAGCCATTCTTGCAACCATTTACTTAGTGAAATATCTGACAACACATATTCACCTGTTGCAACATCTCTTGACACCTTTGCCCTAAACTGATCTGCTTCCTTTTTCGTATTAAAATACTTAGATATTCTTTTCTTTTCTCCATCCGCATTAATC
>CAZNYY010000308.1:0-3380 GCA_964577335.1 uncultured Oscillospiraceae bacterium
ATATGAAGCTGCGCATATAATACATCTTTCCGATGACGGCGGGGTCCACTAAAACAAATGAGACAAGAGTATCGTCCTTAAAGCTTAGTCCATAATGTATCTCTCCGCCACGGCATATTAAAAGGTCACCCGCCTCCAAAGAATACTTTTTGTTGTCCACACACACAATTAGATTACCTTGCCTTACATAAATTAATTCCACTTCAGGGTGCCAGTGAGCCATAAACTGAATTCCGTAAAAAGAACCTTGCCAAGCACGAAAGGACTCTCCTTCAAGCCGGGTTTCGAACAAAATTTTCAATCACATCACCGCCTCCTCTTCATAATAACAAAAAGAACAGAAAATGTCCATCATTGCACAAGATTTTACATGAAATTATTTGACGCAATAATATATAATGTGAGTAAATTATATGCTTTCGAACCTTTCTTTGCTGTGTTCGGAAGGGACGTACTATTTTATATGGAGGGTTGTTATATGAACAAATTACTTGGTCAACTGCCCAAAGTGGGAATACGCCCCGTCATAGACGGGCGCCGAGGAGGGGTTAGAGAAAGCCTGGAAGAGAAAACCATGAACATGGCGAAAAATGCAGCAAAACTCATAACCAAAACACTGTGCCATCCAAACGGTAAGCCGGTGGAATGTGTTATTGCCGACAGTTGTATCGGTGGTGTTGCGGAGGCTGCCGCCTGTGCCGAAAAGTTTAAAAAAAACAATGTGGGGGTAAGCCTGTCAGTAACACCATGCTGGTGCTACGGCTCTGAAACCATGGATATGGATCCTTTAATTCCAAAAGCAGTTTGGGGCTTTAACGGGACACAACGCCCGGGTGCCGTGTATCTTGCGGCGGTGCTTGCGGCATATGCACAAAAGGGGTTGCCTGCGTTTGGCATATACGGCAAGGATGTGCAGGAACTTGACGATGATACGATACCCACAGATGTGCAACAGAAAATCCTCGCATTTGTCAAATCTGCCATTGCGGTTGCAACGATGAAGGGTAAAAGTTATTTGTCAATCGGCTCTGTTTCAATGGGTATTGCGGGCTCTATCGTTTCCGCAGACTTTTTTCAGGAGTATCTTGGTATGCGCAATGAATATCTTGATATGTCCGAAATAAGTCGCCGCTTAGAACTTGAAATTTATGATTTGGAAGAATACGAGAGGGCTATTGAGTGGACGAGAAAAAACTGTAAGGCGGGTTTTGATGTAAACCGACCCAAAAAAAGAAAAACCCGTGCCAAACTCGATGCCGACTGGGAAACCTGTGTTAAGATGACACTTATTATAAGGGATCTGATGATTGGAAACAACAAACTTGCTGAAATGGGTTTTAAAGAAGAAGCAACGGGAAAAAATGCAATTGCGGGAGGGTTCCAAGGACAGCGTGCCTGGACGGATTACATGCCAAACGGTGACTTTTCAGAAGCCATTTTAAACAGCTCTTTTGATTGGAACGGTATTAGGCAAGCATTTATTGTTGCAACAGAAAATGATTCGCTAAACGCTGTATCCATGCTGTTTGGGCATCTTCTTACAAACACTGCACAAGGGTTTGCGGATATCCGCACTTATTGGAGTGCGGACGCAGTTGAAAAGGTGACCGGATGGAAACCCGGCGGGGATGCCGCAAATGGACTAATTCATTTAATCAATTCCGGCGCTGCGTGCTTGGATGCAACGGGAGAGCAGACAAGTGAAGGACAGCCTGCAATGAAGCCATATTGGGAGATTACAGAGGACGAAGTACAAAAATGCCTTGAGAAAACTATTTTTTGTCCTGCCAACTTGGACTATTTCCGAGGCGGAGGGTACTCAAGCAAGTTTGCGTCTAAAGGAGAAATGCCGCTTACCCTGTCAAGAATTAATTTGGTTAAAGGATTAGGTCCTGTCCTGCAAATTGCCGAGGGTTATAGTGTAGAGCTTCCAAGTAATGTGCATCAGGCGCTTGATGAGAGAACGGACAGAACATGGCCGACTACTTGGTTTGCGCCTCGTATAACAGGAAAAGGTGCATTTAAAGATGTTTACAGTGTAATGAACAACTGGGGCGCAAATCATGGTGCTTTTAGCTTTGGGCATATTGGTGCGGATTTGATTACTCTTGCATCAATGCTTAGAATTCCCGTTTGTATGCACAATATTGAGGAGGATAAAATTTTCCGCCCATCCTCGTGGAATTCTTTTGGAATGGATAAAGAGGGGCAAGATTATCGTGCGTGCCAAGCATACGGTGCTGTTTACAAATAACTAAAAAGAGGGACTGTATCAAAATGCGCCGAACACGCAAAACAAGCTTTCGCTGCTTTGATAAACGAAAGTATCTAAAAGATGTAGTAAAATTCGTCGAACAACGAATTTTACTACATCTATGTTTTGCGCTATGAATAAACCTTACCTCTCGACGTACCCTTTTCGGATGCGGTCTGTCATTTCGGCATCATTTTCCTTACGCACCAAAAGGGGCAGTATATTGTGATACAGCCCCTTTTATGTTTACAGTTAGTTTGCCTTTATTCTTGAGCAGATGACCATTGCCTGCTCAACCGTCACAGGACCTGTGGGGGAGAGAAGGTTTTCGCCCACTCCCTTAACAATTCCTCTTGAAACGGCAAGGGTAAGTGCATCCACTGCCCACGGCGCAATCTCACCGCTGTCGGAAAATGTATCAATATTACCGGCGGCAGCAATTATTTCCCCTTCCGCACTGGGGTCAAGCTTTATGTATATACGAGCAAGCATGGTGCAAAGTTCCTGTCTTGTAAGACCTGCAGTTGGCGCAAACTCCGTCGCAGAAACACCGTTTACAATACCAAGAGCCTGTACAAGGGGAACAAAGGTATTAATTATTTCGGGTCCTAAATCAACAAATTTGTTCTTTGCCTCAATTTCAGGGGCAGAACCGTTTAAGTGCGAATAAACATCAAACGCCATCATTGCAAATTCCGCCCTTGTTATGGGTCTTTGGTATTCAAACTGAACCTGCATTGACTCGAACATTGCCGGGTATTCCTTACCTACCTCGTCACGTGCCCATTCGCTGGGCTGGGATGCTGCTACGCCGAAAGAAAGCAGCATTAAAAATGCCAGTGCCAAAGAAAAAAATCTTTTTTTCATAAAACCATTCCTCCATTTTTATAAAATTAAAAGTATTGTCGATTTACTATTTAAGGTTAAGCTCGCCAAGGTTTGCGGCCTTAAGATATGCATTGATAAAGCCGTCCAAGTCCCCGTCCATCACCGCCCCCGTATTCCCCATCTCAAAATTTGTACGATGGTCCTTTACCATGTTGTAGGGATGAAAAACATAGGAACGTATTTGGCTTCCCCATGCGATATCCTTTTGAACCCCCTTTAAATCCTCAATTTTCTCTTT
>CAZNYY010000309.1:0-3379 GCA_964577335.1 uncultured Oscillospiraceae bacterium
GCCCCACAGGTCCACAGGGCAACATCGGCCCCACAGGTACACAGGGCGGCATCGGTCCCACAGGTCCGCAGGGTACTCTTGCCAGCGCATACGGGGGATATTATATGACCGACACCGGCTCTTTGAATCTAACTTCAACGCCGATTACCGTACCGCTTGATTTGCCATCATCTGCTTTTGATAATGTTGATTTTTCCAACCCCAATGCAATCACCATTGATGAAGCGGGCACCTATCTTATTTTGATTACCATGAGCGGAAGATCGATTTCCGCCTCATCCACAACATCAGTTTCTCTTGGACTCGCCATCAATGGCACTGCACAGGTTGACACAATGCAGGCTCAAGAGTTTAGCTCGGCCGAACTTAATACTTTTATGGTTTCAAATATTATTTCATTGGCCGCCGGAGCTCAGTTAAGCCTGCTGATATCTTCGGACCCGGAGACCTTGTTCAGCACACCGCAATTGGGACAGAGCGGGAGTATCGTTGTACTGCGGATAGATTGATTGGATCGGCTACAGGCTGAAAATATTGAACCATGGTTTTTCTAAGACGATTGACCTTGTCGGAATCATTATTAACAGTTTCGGAAGAGGTGCATTAAAACTTTTGATATGCTCCTCTTGAGGTGGATAGGTTAAATGATAAAAACTATTTGTCTCAGGAAGGAGCATATTTTACGCAGGAATAACGAACCATACTCAGCTCCGAACAAACATCCGGAGCGGCTTTTTCGTATGCAACAGTTTTTTAAAGACAGAAAATAAGTTGTTTAAGACATTTAACAACATAAGATTGATAAAACCGCTTACTATGTAGTTAAGCTTATCAACACTTTAGAATTATCGTGTTTATAAAAAAGAAACCCACATTGAAAGGATGTAATGATATGTTAAACATTTTTATGAGTACGAATGAATACTCCAATATGGAAAAATACTATGAAATGATTCAGTCCATATCTGCGCAATATAGTTATCAAATCAATATTGAATGTATCTGTCATAAGAAAGACATGGACATGCTTTTGGAAAAACCGAATATTATTGATATCATCTACATTGATATCAATGAAAAAGCAAATGGGCTTGAACTTGCAAAACAATTGCGGGCAATAGGTTGTAGAGCGGAAATTATCTTGCTGGCAAATAATACAGATTATTTATATGATTCGTTTGCAGTAAAGCCTACACAGTATCTCATTGACAGCAATTTTACATTTAAGCACTTTGCAGAGGTTTTTATGCAAGCCGCCCATCGTGCTGAAACAAAACGAAACGAAAATAGTCTATTTTTGCACAAGTGTGGAAATAGACTTATTGTGTTACCGATACATAATATACTATTTTTTAAAATCAATAAGCGTATCGTCACTGCTCATTGTGGGCATCAGGAACAAACATTCTATTCCAGCATGGAGGCGTTAGAGAACCAGATGAAAAAACTGCATTTTATACGAACACATCGCTCTTATTTAGTAAATCTATCTCATATTTCTAAAATCATGGGGAGTTGCATATACCTAAATTCTGATGAAACCCTGCCGATTGGCTCAACTTATATAAGCAATGTGAGAAAGGCATTTCATAACTATAATATGTGGAGCAATACTTTTAAGAGCAAATGCTGCTAAATGGGCATCCCGTATAAGAGGGTTCATATGTTATAGAAAACTACATCCTTTGCATCTGTGAAAAGCATTTCTGAAATTTGATTACAGTTTTATGTAAAGTTTTATTGTTATTTCGCCAAGTTTTGTTGACACTCAATCGTATTATATGCTATAATTCATAGTAAGAAATTTGGGGGATGAACATGGATAAAAAAGATGTTTTAAGAAAAGTCCGGATTGAAAGAAATGATGATCGAGAAGAACACATTAAACTCAAAGCATTTAAAATAGGTTGGCTAGGCGTATCTGCAGTTATGTTGTTGCTTATCTGTTTTCGTGCATTCCATAATGAACCTTCAACTGACATTATGATGATTTTATTGACACAAATAGCATCGGGAGCTTTTTATCAGTATATAAATATGCCATATAAAAAAAGTTATCTATACACAGGAATTTTTGGCGTTATTGGTTTTTTACTTAGCATAGCTGCACTATTAAGTCAGTACGGAGTTTATTAATGAAAAAGGAATCGTTAATTCTTAAAAACAAAATAAAAGTTGCAAGAGCGGAACAAAATATAACCCAAAAAGAATTAGCTGAAAAAACAGGTGTTTCAAGGCAAACCATCAGTTCAATAGAGACAGGACAGTTCACCCCAACAGCTAAATTAGCGTTAATATTATGTATTGCATTAGAAAAAAGGTTTGAAGATTTATTTTATTTTGATTAAGCATAAAAAGTTTTAGAGTTGGAGCTACTTTATATTTATGATGAATGATGTAATTATGCCAATTTGTTTTTGCACTTCATTTTATAGGCTCGCTTATATTCATACATCTCTTCATCGGCAATAGATAAAAGTTCACTTGCAGAGAAATTATTATGGTTCCCCACTTGAACAATCCCGTAGCTGATACTGCTTTCGTAGGATACACCAGAGTGGTCATTAAAATTCGCCAAACGAGTACGCAGCCGCTCCATCTGCATTTTGGCATCCTCAAAACTCTGATTTTCAGACAATAATAAAAACTCGTCCCCACCAATACGGCATATTACTGCATTTGGGGAAAATTCCTGCAAGGTTTTTGATATGCGAATAATATATCGGTCCCCCTCTGAATGGCCAAATTGATCGTTTACATGTTTTAAATTGTCGATGTCGGCAAAGCACAAAATAAAGCTTCTGTTTTCAGACAGCCATTTTTCGAGAATATACATGCCGTTTTGGCGGTTATATACCTGTGTCAGCATATCGTAATGGAAAAGGCTTTGTAAAACCGTGAGTTGTTCCCTCTCTTTACGCTCGTCAGTAAAGACAAAAGCGAGAGCGTTGCGGCCTCGCCAATTCATTGGATGAATTGACACAGAATAATATTGACTGTCGCTATACCCGGGCAGATTTAATTTAGCATTACATATTTCTTTTCTGTTGCCTATTGATACAGCTTGTTCTTGCAGCCATTGCCGCAGCATTCCTTCGCACTCGGGATTTGCCATCGCCTTGTCAATATTATGACTGGTGAACAACCATTCCGATGTGTCAGGATCCATCACAACAAGCCATTGTGAAACTTGACATGCAAGTAGTTCACATAAGCTTTTGTTTTGACACAGCGCGTGGTTATCCCTTTTTGAGTTTTCTATTTTCAACAGCAGCGGCATCCCGCAACTTGGGCAGCATCTATGCTCTGACATTTCTTCACCTTTATCATGGATATTTTATTTTAAAACCAATTACTTATTATAACAGCCCATCCTTTT
>CAZNYY010000310.1:0-3365 GCA_964577335.1 uncultured Oscillospiraceae bacterium
GCGGTTGACCTGCCTGCGGCGGCAGCCAGGGCATCAAGCCTTAAAAATGTGGGAAGTCCGTATGATATGGTTTTTATGGGGGAGCTTGGGCTGACGGGCGAACTGCGCTCAATATCGCAGGTGCAAAAAAGGGCGGCGGAAACGGTGAAAATGGGTTTTAAAAGAATAGTCTTGCCCATGGAAAACGCAAAAGCAATCAAGGGTATTGATGCGGAAATATTGCCTGCGGCGGGTATAAGACAGGCATTTAGATATTTTTTGTAATATAATTACGAAACGGAGAATGGATATGAGAGGAAAAACGGTAAAAGAATCAATGACGGAGATGACGGAGCTTGTTTTGCCAAACGACACGAATTTGCTTGGAAACCTTTTGGGCGGCAGGCTTATGCACTGGATAGATATTGCAGGGGCGATGGCCGCTTCCCGCCATGCAAACAGCGTTGTTGCAACGGTTGCGGTTGATTGTATAGACTTTAAGCACCCGGTGCGCATGGGGGAGGTTGTAATATTCAAAGCAAAGCTTGTACATGTCGGGCGAACATCTCTGAGGGCTTTGGTTAAGGTTTATGCCGAAAATGTTTACAACGGCAATGTTATACGCACAAACACCGCAATGCTTACGTTTGTGGCGCTTGACAAAGAGGGAAAACCAAACCCCGTTCCCCCTTTAATCCTTGAAACCGATGAGGAGAGAGAATTGTTTGATGCGGAGGATGAGCGAAGAAAAAATATTGGCAGGTGTTAAAGGGGCTATAGCAAAAGGAGGTGTGGCAAAATGCCACACCTCCTTTTAATCTCTTTTCGCACTACCTTTCATTTTTAATGCTTTTAATAACCGGTATACAAAAAAGCCAAAGGGATGTAAAATACGAAAACGCAAGGATGTAAGCCGCAACGTCAAACATTTTATTAAAAGTGAAAATTCCCAAAATAAAACCCAGGATATTGACACCCATAAACGACAATATAGTATAATTATTCATATATTTTTTACTTTTGCTTTTAAGCAGAAACGAGCCCATTGTGATAAGTGATATAACAATAGTTCCCACAAGGAACATACTTTGTGAATGTTTTGCAATTGCCCAAAGAATGAATTCTCTTATGTTAGAATCAAAATTATCACCCCATTTTTCATATAATTTATATGAAAAATAGTGTTTTGAAAACCCTGCCGCCACAAGACCGTACAGCGCCAAGGCACTTCCTGCAACTATTCTTAAAATTTTGCTCCAGCCGTTTTTTACAAAACCCAAAATAAAAGACAACAAAACCAGTGCAAGGGAAATAATAACTGCCTCCATCCCGTACAATGGAGAAAGCAAGAAGGGGTTTTTAGGGGTTTCACTTACTTCCGCCGCATTTCCTGCAACTCTTTTTACTTCCGCCTCTGTGAATGCACCTTCGTTTATATACTCTTGAAGGCGTTCCCACATCTCAAAACCTTCAACGTTCTTTATTTTCAGTGTAGGTATATTACTGTCGGTAACCTTAAAAATATAAATGGGGTTTATTTCATCATAATATGCAATTAAGCAAAGTTCTCCCTTTTTGGGGTTTATATCCCTCTTACCTACGGGATTGCTGTTTTCCAAGGTTTGTTTCGACCCGATGACAATATCGCCTTTAATATTTTTAACGGGTGTTACAACTGTTGTTTCACTACCCTGATGGTATTCCAACACTTCCGCCAAATAAAGTTGTGCGCTATCACTGCTAAGCAAATCCTCGGGAATACTTCCTGCACGGCAAATAGCTGCGGGCAAAACCAGCAAAAACAACAGTACGGCGAGAATTATTTTCTTCATCATGACCATCTCCTTCTTTGCATTTATAGGTATAATTTTATGCCCGCCCGCCTAATTTGTCAAGCTGTAAATTTTTAGGGACGCACCTAATTTGGTGCGTCCCTAAAGTTAAAAGGTTTTCTTTATCTGTTTGACAAGTATTGGTTAAGTTCATCCAAAAGCTCTTGCTCCATTGCACTGGTTCCGGGGTCTTTTACTGCCGGGTTCATGGTTGACATCTTGATGGTGTAGTTTAGCTCCGCTTCTGCATCAAGGTACAGATGGTGAGTGTTGTAAACATGGACAGCATGATCCTGCTTTTCAAGCCTTGGCGCCTGTCCGCTGTCAAACTCAATTTCCATAACCGCCCTTCCTCGGGTTAATTTAAAGTATCCCGGTCGGCTTTCAATAACATCCTCTTTGCGTATCATCAGAGGAAGAGTTTCGAAAAACCTGCCTGAATGCTCTATATTTACCCTTATGGTGTCCTCTTCAAATGTGAGAGTTTTTTCGTTTGCGGGGGAACCGAGCGGATATGAAATCTCCAAATCTCCGTTTTCAATGTCCCCCGCACCCGCGGAAGGTCTGAAAGGCTGATTGTTTAAGAGATATGCCGCATCAACGGTGTCGCCTTCATAAACCAAGTTTTTCTCACCGCTCATCCACGGGTGATACGGTCTTGTTCCCCACGAAAAATCTCTGTTCTGGTTCAAAATATTAATCGCATCGCTTATCGGTCTTTTGTTTTGCGAGCTTAGCATAATCCCGCCTTCGGGATGCCAAAGTATTGAAAGTCCGAATTGCTGCATCGGTCTTGTACGGTTTCCGGCATTAAAGATTGCATAGTAGTTCGGTCTGCGAACGGCGGTTACCTCAAGTCGTGTCTTGTTGTCCGAACGCTGATGGTTAAACCTGTCACTGGCAATGTATGGCAGAAGCTGCCTTGCCGCATTTCTTTCCGCTTCCGTCGGATAATATTCAAACAAATTCATGCGCAAAATTGTGGTTCCATTGTACGAACCGGAGTTTTCTATTACCAACTCACCCACATCGGGCCAGTTCTTCAGCAGGTCCTCTCTCATTTGCTTGGTGCCCGCCGCCAATTCCTCCTGTGAAGTTGCAAATGCCCTTGCTATTGGCAGCTTTTCAGCCACGGGGTTGTCAATCTGTGCTTTAAACGCTGCGGACGAGCCTGTTGACCTGCCCGAGATTGCATGGTTTAAAACGGTGTATGAACCGTCGGGTTCCATAACCGAGGTGTACGCCAGCCAGTCATAAAACTGTCTGTCACCGTCAAGCATGAATTGCTCATAATAATCATTGCCTCGCCCTGCATCCCATGTCCATTTTAAAATGTTAATGCGGACATCTAAATTATAGGGATAGTCAACACTGCCCGCCTCATAAAAGTATCCCGCGGGGCTTACAAACAATGCTTCCGACTGCCGCATCCTAAGCTTTAATAATTCTTCCAGTTCCGGGTCCGGGTTCTCTTTTAGGTAAACTATTGTAGGATGCCAAATATTCTCGTATTGGTTTGTGTAATTTGTGTTAATATACGCTTCATTGGTTAAA
>CAZNYY010000311.1:0-3354 GCA_964577335.1 uncultured Oscillospiraceae bacterium
CCACGTGGCGGAGCTTATATCAACGCCACGGAGCACAGACGGGAACGCACTTGCTGTTGAAATGGACAATTTAACGCAATGGCTGGCCCGGATAGGTGAGCTTTACAGCGAGGCCCGGGGTCTTTACGAATCCGGGCTGGGTGCGGTAGTTTTGGAAGTGTACAAAGAGGACAAGGATTATCCGCCGTCAATGGTAAAGATAATCGCGGCTGGACGGTGCGCTGATATGCTTAAGATTAGCTTGAGAATTGAAAAGTTATATAGCGGGCTCGTGCATACGATAGAGGTTACACGGTCGCTGTTAAGCCGCGAAAAGGAATTAATGCGGATGACTAATCAAAATGGGAAAGGAGGTTAAACAATGGGAAAAAGAAAACAGGAAACATTGCCTGAAATGCCGGACATTAACGGCAAGTTAATTGACACAACGACTTTATTTATTGCAATCCCTGAAAAGGTCGAGGACATTGAAATCAGGAAACTTGATGATGACAGGATAAGGCTTGTTCATGGTGATTTAGTTGCGGGCGGCGATACAATAGAAGACGCTATAAAGGCTTTTAAACGTGCTTATAAGGCACAGAGGTAGACTGTAGCCGGGGAAACCCGGTGCAATTATAAAACGAGGTGGAAAATGAACCTGTCTTTTACACACGAAGAAGTAAAGCAGATACAGGAACGCAGGAAATCGGACAAGGAAAAGATATTTGACCTCATGCGCGATGGGGTGTGGCGGAACATGCAGACCGTAAGCGTAGAGACGGGCGTGTCAATACTGTCTGTGGGCCAGCGACTCCGGGAATTAAAAGCCGAAGGACATACTAAAAACATACGCAAGACCGAGATACAGGGCTTGTTTGAATATCAGATAATACCGAGACCGACACTATTTTAAAAGGGGATGAAAAAATGATAATACTTGATAACAATGATTTAAGAACACAAGCGGCGGCATATGAATTAAAAAAATATACTGATTTGTTAAAAGGAATAAAATATTTTATAAGCGGCGGTTGTATTAGAGATTTGTTTTCTATCGGTTATTTTTCTTCTGATATTGACATATACTTTCCCGACAGAATACAGGCCGGAAAAGCAATAAGAGTGTTGAGAAAAGCAAATGGTAGGGTTTCTTTTTCCAACAAACAAATTACCAATATCTATCTTAACAGACAAAAGATACAGATAATAAAGCATTTTTTTCATCCAAACGAACAGGCAATTATAAATACTTTTGATTTTACGGTTTGTTGTGGAGTATTCAATGGTGAAAGTTTTTATTTCCATGATTTTTTCTTTCAGGATTTAGCGGCAAAAAGACTTGTAGTAAACAATATCGTTATGCCATTGTCAACATATAAAAGGATTATTAAGTATGTCCACAGGGGCTTTCACATTTGTGACGGGAATCTTTTAATAATTGCAAAGCCGGTTTCGACAATAAATTTTAATGACCCTGTTCAAAACTATTTGGAATTTTATCCAGATGGAAAAATAAAGTTTAAATCAATTGATTAATCCCTTGACAAAATGGGCGCGGGATTGTATACTTATGTTTGAAAGAACAGTGTGGCATGAACAAATTAAAACTTAAAAATTTTCAGAGGGCTTGTCTGGCGTGTTTTGACCTTCCAAGGTTCGTTGCACACTGTCCCCAGACAGGCTCTCTGTTTATTTTTGAGGTGAAACAATAATGTCAAGTCAGGTTGTCAAGGAATCATTGTTGTCCTCTCCTTCAATGGCTAATTTGTCCGCAGAAGGGGAGCGGCATTTTATACGGCTATTGCTTTTAAAGGATGATTGGGGGTGTTTTGAAGCAACGCCCGAGTTTGTAAAAGGGCATTGTTATATGTATCACCATAATATCACATCATCACAAATCATAACATATCATAACGAGCTTGAAAATAACGGGGATTTAAGATTTTGGCAGAATGAAAAAAGAATATATGGCATTTTTATGAGCCATGAAAAGCATTTTAATCACTATGGAGTGACGGAAAAAGGGAAACAGACAAGACATCGTAGAAAAACACCAGAGCCACCAAAATCTATTTTTTCCAATGAATATAAGCCATTATCTAAAATCATAACAAATCATAACACTTCACTACACATCGGTTCTGCTCCTGTTCCTATCCCTGTTCTTGTTCCTATACCTAAAAATAAAAAAACAAATACCTTGTCCGCTAAAGCGGACACGCGCATTAAGACTTTGATTGATTACTACTTTCAAGCCCATATAAAAACGCAGAACGGGGAAAAAGTCCACATTGACGGCGGCAAGGACGGTATGCTTTTTAAAGACCTGTTAAAAACCTTTACCGAACAAGAGATTAAAGACCGCATTGACTGGTTTATGCTTTTTAAGGATGATTTTATAGACGGCACGGATTTAAAAGCCGGGGCCGGGCGTTCTGTGGGTGTTTTTAAAAGCCAAATAGCAAAATATAAAAAATATGAAGCGTGGAGGGATTTATGAAAACGCCTTTGAATATATATCTGACTTATGATGATTTAACGACCGAGGAAAAACAGTTTTTTGATGAAATAGAAGGTGAATATTTTACTGACTGGAGTTTTAAATTGACTCCAGCGGCGGTAAGAACGGTATATTTTGAGATATGCCGCCGAAACGCCGGGGAACGGCGCAACGAGCGTCCGTCTGTGGGGGCCGTAGACCGTAAAGTCTGGGTTGATTTTTTTAAAAAATCATGGACAAGCGGAGACGCTCAGTCAGGCGGTCAAAAATTTCATGTATGTGATCCCACTTTAGTAAAAACTGAAAATCCTTTTTGAGGTGGGTATGAAAAACTATAAAGGACTTGCATTTCCAAAGCCGGATAAAAAAAGGCGTAAAAAAGAAAAGACACGTGAAACACGCGGGCGGTGTGAAATATGCGGACAGCCAGCCATGATAACGCCACATCACATAGTCACGAGGGGGGCGTTTGGCGGAAATAATGAAAATAATTTAATTGACCTTTGTGTTTATCATCATAACGAGGTTCATTTAGGGCGTTGGGAGTTTGCCTTAAAGTATAGATTGATAGATAGATTTAAAAAAGTTATTGGTGAGAGAAAATATCATCAATGGGCGGTGAAAAATGAAAAAGCCGTGTGAGATGTGCGGATGTGCGGTAGAAAAGAAACACAGGGGAATAACGTTGTGCGCTGAATGCCGTGAACGGCGGTATCGTGAACGCAGGGAACGGCAGAGATACGGTGTTGTGGCTTATTACAAGCCGACAGCGGCGGAGCGTAAGGTATTGGAGGCCGTGGAGCCAAATCCGGCAATAAAAATGACATGCGAACTGTTGAGGTGCGTGATATGACAACCCGTGAGGCGTTGCT
>CAZNYY010000312.1:0-3345 GCA_964577335.1 uncultured Oscillospiraceae bacterium
CCTTGATTAAAAGTCAAGTGCTCTGCCGACTGAGCTAATGGGTCATATGGCTGGGCTGGCTGGACTCGAACCAGCGAAATGCCAGAGTCAAAGTCTGGTGCCTTACCGCTTGGCTACAGCCCAACAAGCGATTGCCGATCGAAACATAAAAATGGGGTGGATAATCGAATTCGAACCGACGACTTCTAGAGCCACAATCTAGCGCTCTAACCAACTGAGCTATACCCACCGTATGGCGCGCCTGAAGAGACTCGAACTCCTGGCCCACTGCTTAGAAGGCAGTTGCTCTATCCGGCTGAGCTACAGGCGCATATGGAGCGGGTGATGGGAATCGAACCCACGCGATCAGCTTGGAAGGCTGAGGTTCTACCATTGAACTACACCCGCACGACCGACCTTAAAGAGTATAGCAGTTTTATATCTCTTTGTCAACCATTATTTTTGTTTTAAGGCAAAATTTTTTTTGTTTTTACAAAATACATAATATATTAGCCCAAACGTATTGTAAAAGAATGACATGATGCTAATAAAAATCCAAAAATCAGGTTGTTGGGCTGTTCTTAGGCGAATTGACAGCCTGGAAACTTGATGATATAATACCTGCAAAGCAGTTATTATATATTGATTTTATTCGCCGCCGAGTTTTTCCTCACCCTTGTTCGGAAACGGCGATGCGACATTATATCTTGATTTTATCCGCCACCGGGATTTTCCTCACGGTGTTCGGAAACAGCGGTGCATTATCATATCAAAATCCTTGGGTTTTGATATGATAACCTAACCTCACAAAAATAATTCATTTTGTTATTATACAAAGGAGGAATAGCTATGAAAAACACTCTGACAGGATTTATATGCGGGGTATTAGTTACCATTCTTTTTGGGACGGGGCTTTTCACTTTGGCGGACGGAATTTGGAAAACCATTGATGTTTTGGAAAATGATATTTCTGTTATTGTTGACGGCGAAACAATTAGCGAAACTAATTTCCTGTATGAAGGAAAAACATACGTACCTATCCGTGCTGTTTCAGATGCGATTGGCAAAAAGGTTACATACGACGAAACAACCCGCACGGCCTATATTGGGACTAACCCTAAAAAGACAGCGGATGATGAAATCAGTCATATAATCAGTGCGCCGCTTGACACCTATGAAGAAGTGAGGGATTTATATTATCCTAACCTAAACTTCTATCAAAAGGGCAACTTCTATGTTTCAATGAATGCCGAGGGCGGTATATCCCTTAACTGGTGCGCCAAAAACATAAGCGATAAAGATATTAAAAATATAACGCTTACAGTTAGGCTGTACGATTATGACAGTAACCTTATTACCGATAACAATGGAAATTCGACATTTAATTTAAGAAAATTGGGACCGATATATGCAGGGAGCAGCTTTCGGGTAAGAAACAGCAAACCCTTTGCACATGCCGGTACCTGTGTCGAAGTTTTTATTGATGAAATAACTGTTTCGTTTATGGACGGCACTAAGGTCAGCGGTATGTATGGGTATTCAACCACTTGGATTAGATAGTGGGGGAGAGTGCCCCTGCAAATTATGGATGCCCGGCTTAAAGCGCCGAGCCGCCTTTTTTAAGCAGATTTCTTACCTCTTTGCCGTCTATATTCTGCAAGGGTGTGCCGCTATTTAGTGCTATGCTTGCTGCCACGCCTGCCGCCTCGCCAAGCTGGTTGAGGTTTACCATAACACGCAGCGCCCCAAAAGCGGCAGGGTCGGCGTTTAGCATTCTGCCCACTGCAATAAAGTTATTGTAATCCTCCCCAACTAAAATATCAAAGGGCGTTTGGTAATATTTTGCATACCCGCCATCCAAATTTAAATTCTTTCGCCAATTGCCCTCAACTTTCTTGCTACCCTTGCCGTAGAATGTATACATTTCACCCGTTAAATCCTTGAATGTAATTCCGTTATCGTCGCTGTGATGAATATCAACCCTGTATGTGCCGTTTAAAATGGCATCATCGTACCTTGTGCCGCAAAGCAAATCCATTTCATTTGCCTTAAATTTTGTTTCATAATGCACGGTTTCCCTTATTCCTATTTGTGAGCATGAGGCTATCAGATTATAATTTTCCGATTTGTAACCGTATTTTTTCAAAAGAGTGACCAGTGCCCGCATTTGCCTTCTGCCTTCCATTTCGCTGTGGGTTAAATCGTCGGCACTATTGCACATAACATTAAAAACGTGGCTGTCCGCCCGCATGGTTAAATCGGAGTTGGACACTTGACAACTCCACCCCCAGTCGGCCTGCAAATCAGCTTCCCCGCCGTGGCGGGATATTATATCCGCCAGGTCGGATTGATTTATATTCCCCTGAAGATAGAAACAGGCGGAGGGGGGCTGTACATTGCCGTGGCGGTAGCTTTTAATATTCAAATCCCTCGCCACATCTCCGTCACCCGTCGCATCAATAAAAAACTTCGCATTTATTGCGCTGCGCCCGTCCTTGTTCTCAATTATAACCGAGGTTACGTTTTTGTCCTCCTCAATTACACCGCTGTAATAGGTATGCAAAAAAGGCTTAATTTTATTTTCCTTGACAAGTTCATCCAGTTCAATCTTAAGCTCTGCAGTGTTTAAAATAAAGTAGGGGGGCGCCTTGGAAATTGAGGGGCAAAATGTAATGTTGTTGCTTGCTTTCAGCCTGGAAATTGTTTCGTATGTAAGCCCTCCTATAATCTGCTCTTTGTTGTCCACATCAGATAGGGAATGCCAAATATTGACCAGTCCGCTTGTAGCAACTCCCCCAAAGGCATTGTGCTTTTCAACAATCGCAACGCTCAGTCCCAAACGTGCCGCACGCACTGCCGCAAACACGCCGGTACAACTTCCCCCAACCACACATAAATCCACATCGGCACACACCCTGATTTTTTTGGCAGGTTCAACTATATATTTCATATCAACACATCCAATCATATTTTTTGATATTTATATTTTATTTCAAGCAGCAAAAAATATCATCCACAAAGCCGCTCTGTTTCTCCACTTTTATGCTATTGACAGATTTAGGTTTTTATCATAAAATAGATGTGCAGGGGGGATTTGGCATGGAGGTTTTTGACAAAACATATGAAACTGACCGTGGTTTTATAATGGGTTATTCAAACCAAACTAATAATGCGTCCACCGACATCACGTTTTTATTTAAAACCCTTCGATTGATTTATATAAAAAAAGGTGTGGTTGACTGGCAAATAGGCAATGAAATTTACATGCTTAGAGAGGGCGACATTGCATTATTCAACAATATTTCACCGAGGAAGATTTTAAAAATATACTCTCCTCTTAGTTATGACCTGTTCGGATTTATGCCG
>CAZNYY010000313.1:0-3324 GCA_964577335.1 uncultured Oscillospiraceae bacterium
TATGTAGTCCGCCTGAAGGAAAAGGCCGGGACCTACCGTGTTTGCAAAGCAGGGCACCAAAGTTGTTCTTGATTTAAAGCTGGTCAGGGCATTCTGCTCAATTGTGAGGGGGTGAAGCTTTGCACCTATGCGGTGGGTCTGCTTTTTCCACTCTTCGTCGTTTTCAAATTCAGCCGCAAAATGCGGTTCCCAAAACGCTATATGGCAAGCCCTGCCGATGCCGAAAACCAATACAAGTTTTGCGCCCTCTGCTTTTAGTGCTGCAATTTTTTCCGCATATGTAGGCAAATTTTCCTTTGTCGCAAAATTCCTTTGCGATGGGGGCACTGTAAGCTCACCCAGAGGATTGTACAAAGCCTGTTTCATTGCATTTTCAAACGAGCCGCTGTCGGACGGTGCCAAGGTGTTGCCCTCACTGTCAGCCCATTCGTCCATGTTAAAGCAATGCAAATGGTCACAGGAAACATTCCATTCCTTCAAAAAGTAAACCGCCCATTTGTACATACCCATGGGACCCACGGGCAAAATCATAGCCAATTTTTCGCCGCGTTCACGCGCATTTCTGATTTGCATTGCAATTTCATGTCCCATGTACACGTCAAACGAACCAAGTTCGTCGCATTTTACCGGTGTAAAATCTTTATTCCAAAAACTCTGCCTGTCCAAAACCGTTTCGGGAGTGTTTTGGCAGCATTTGTCGATTTTCTCCATATCCCATCCTGCGGGGAAGAAACCTTCAAGCATAGAGCCTTTTACAGTATCCAAAAAGTTCATAATAATCTCCATTCCGCCGCCCCGCATCGGCAAAAATAGTAATCAAAACACTCTTATCGCGGGGCAAGGAAGGATAAGAGATTATTGTGCGTATCGTCGTTTCGGCTTTGCCGAAAATTTCGACGGCGCATAAGGTCCGCCGGAGGAATAACGTGATTTTTCACGTTATTCTCCATTCCGCCGCCCCGCATCGGCAAAAATAGTAATCAAAACACTCTTATCGCGGGGCAAGGAAGGATAAGAGATTATTGTGCGTATCGTCGTTTCGGCTTTGCCGAAAATTTCGACGGCGCATAAGGTCCGCCGGAGGAATAACGTGATTTTTCACGTTATTCTCCATTCCGCCGCCCCGCATCGGCAAAAATAGTAATCAAAATACTCTTACCGCGGGGCAAGGAATGATAAGAGTTTATTTTGCGCCGCAAAACTTACGGCAACAGCCTTTCGGGAACAACCTTAGGCCACGCACGGCACACGGAAAACGCCTCGGCATACTGCACGCCGCATTGAAGCCCCCTAAACCTTGCACAGGTTTTCACAAACTCCGCAAAGTCAATATTATCATGGTCCCTCATCCATTTAAGCTGACTTTCATGGCACTCAAGCATTTCAAGCTTTAAATCAACCGTGTCAGAAATATCAACATACTCTGTGGGCGAAAAATTCACCCCTGCAAGGGTATCCATATAATATATCGGCGTAATCTTTGCGGTTTTATCAACCTTTGTTTTGTAATGCGGGACACTTGCCGCAAATGAAGCATCGAACACCAGACGGCTTACCGCTACATGGTCAGGCATATAGTCGTCAGGCGAATGGGTTATTATAACATCAGGCTGTGCCTCTCTTATAACATCAATCACCAAATCCCTCTGCTCTTTCTGCCCTTCGTAAACCATAACGTCGCCTATGTCACATGTAACAACTTTAATACCCGCAAGCTTACCTGCTGTCTGCGCCTCTTTAATTCTCATCACCCTAAGCTCCGGCGGCATAATAATTGCATGCCCCATATCACCGTTAGCCACATGGCATACGGTTACATTGTGTCCTTCTTTTACATACCTTGCCAAGGTGCCGGCGCACGCCACCTCAATATCGTCAGGGTGACACCCTATTGCTAAAACATTCATAAACAACCCTCCTTGTTTTTCTTTTAATTCTATGATATACTAAAACCTATAATTTTTAAATGTATTTTTGTTCGCAAAACAAGTACGTTTGTTCATACGAGGTGAAGGTATGGAAGGAAAACTTTTTAACGTGCGGCAAATATACGATTTGCACTACTACGAACTAAGCCGAGGGTTTGCCCGCCCCGCCGAGCGGCATGACCATTGGGAAATGCTATATGTTGACAAGGGCGAGGTTACGGCATTTTTAGAAAATGACAGGCAGGTCATACGCCAGGGAGAAATGATTTTTCATAAGCCAGGTGAATTTCACACCCATCTCGGAAATCATCTGGTATCAAATTTATGTGTTGTGGGGTTTTTATGCAAATCCCCCGCTATGATTTTTTTTAAAGACAAGCTTATAAAACTGCCCTTGGGTCAGAGAGGGCTTATTTCAATGATGATGAGCGAGAGGGGGCGCACCGCACCGGGCAGCGCCCAACTTTTAAGACTTTATCTTGAGCAGCTTATGATTATGCTTTACCGAAGTACGGATGAAACTTCTGCGGAAAACCCCGTAAACCGTGAGTTAAACCAAAACCGCCTTGTCTCTGACATGATTGATTATATGGAGAGCAAGGTTTTTGGCAGACTTACCATAGGCGAGCTTTGCGAGCATCTACACTACGGCAAAACCTTCTTGAGCGAGCTGTTTAAAAAGCAGACGGGAGAAAGCATAATGGGGTATTACAACAAGCTTAAAATTCTCCGTGCGCGGCTTTTAATAAGAGAGGAAAAATATAATTTTACACAGGTTTCAAACCTTTTGATGTTTGACAACCCGCAGTATTTTTCAAAAACATTCAAGCGTGTTACGGGCATGACGCCCCGTGAATACGCAAACTCGATAATGGTGGATATAGGTTAAAGTTTATCCCGTTACAAAAGCGTTCTCCTCCGCCTCGTTTTCTTGGGATAAAAGCCATGAAAACGCCATATCAAGCGGCATTTCATGCCCTCCGTCAAAAATGTCCAAAAAAGTTCTTGAGCGGGGGTTTATCTTTAAAATCTCATTGTACAGGTCTATGCTGTGTGTAAACGGCACACTTTTGTCATACTTGCCGTGAAAAATTTTAAGGTTTGCCCTTGCAATCCCTGCGGCATGGTATATGGGTGAGCGGTATTCATATTCTTCGGGCACATCCTCAGGCGAGCCGCCGCAGCATGCATGAATATGCTTTGTGTAGGCAGGGTTTTCACAGTACCATTTTTTCAAATTTGTAATGCCCACGAAAGCACCCGCCGCGCGCCACCTTTCGGGCGCATATCCGCTCATCAAAAGCGTCATATGCCCTCCCCCTGAAGCGCCCAGCAAAAATATTTTGTCCGAATTTACTTTATAATTTGCACAGACATAATCGACAGCATCCAAAAT
>CAZNYY010000314.1:0-3306 GCA_964577335.1 uncultured Oscillospiraceae bacterium
AAAAACTAAAAGACCGCAAAGGTACATTTGACACGGCAGAGGATAGTTATGCTTGGTACAACAGGGTTTCAAGGGTTGAGGCTGAAATCAAGAGGCTTGAAGATGAAGAATTAAGACGGAAAACCACAGCATATTATACCAACCTGCGAGATGAAAAAGAAGAACTGGAAAAGGTGCAGGGCAACAAAGACTTTGGGAGAACCTTGAACAGGGGCAAGAAAAGCCCCATGAAATCCCTGTATGACGAGTTTGTTTTGGGAGGGCACGGGGATGTTGCCTCCTACAACTTAGGGAAATACGCACACATGACAAAGGGCGAGATGGGCGTATACGAGTACTACTTTCAAAAAGAGGGCACTAAAAAAGCTAATGAATACCTTAAAACCATCAGTCGTGAACTGGACAGGCGTGAAACAGAGGCTACCATTAAGCGGAATTATGAACTCGGGAAGGAACATCCTTGGGCTGCGGGGGCGGCGCACATAGGGATTTCAAACCCTGCGGGGGTAACTGCACTCGGGGAAACATTAGGACAGAATATAAAAAACCTAATTACAGGTGAGTTTGAACCTGTAAACCAATACTCTCCCGCAATGAGGGGGGTACAGTCGCAGGGCGCACTTGCGGAAGGAATAACGGAAGATATGGGGGGAATGGGGAGCTTCCTAACTCAAACAGGGCTTTCTATAGGCGCTATGGTAACGGCTTTGCCTTTTGGTAAAGCTGGCACGATGAAAGTAATAACATCAAGCGCCGCAGGCAATGCCGCATTCTCAGCCCTGCAAAGAGGGGCATCACCCGAAAAAGCATTGCAATCGGGGATAACCACGGGTGCGGTTGTCTATATGACGAGCAAAATAGGGCTTGAAAAGCTGTTTTCTCTTGCGGGTAAGCCTGTTGCAAGTATAAGAAATGCCATTGCAACACAAATGGGAGCAGAGATGAGCGAAGAGTTTATTGAAGCTTATGCGAACTTTGTAACCGACCTTGATGTTATGGGCGAAAACTCCGAATATAAACTATATATTAAAGAGTTGCGGCGAACCGGATTTACAAAAGAGATGGCAGAGATAGAGGCAAGGAGAAAATTTTTATTATTTGACCCCATATTATCAGCACTTGGCGGTGGCATAAGCGGCGGTATTTTGGGCGGCGTGGGCGGTGCTTACGGACGATACAATGCGGGGCAGTCAATGCAGAGCAATATCCCCGATGCGCTTCGGACAGGGCGGGATTTGGGCGGTGATGCATTACAAACGGTTACACGGATTGAACAGAATATTCTTGACGGGAAAAAGCCGACTTCATGGGAGTTAGGCACTCTTGCAGCACACATACAAAACAATCAAAAAGTGTTTGTCCCGACCGTTACAATTCGCACGGGCAGGGAAATAGATGCCGACACAAAGGATTTTTTGCAAAAATTTGCACAGAGAACAAACACCAGTGTTGAGGTGAGCGATATTTACGACAGCGGCGGAAACCCAATGTCGGGCGGCGAAGGGTTCTACAACAGGGCAAACAACAGGATTGTTTTTTCTCCGAGTGTTTCAAGGCGGGGCATTATTGAAGGGGTGGCAATGCACGAGGCAACTCACGTCATTGAGAGCAGTGACCTTTACGGGGAATATGCGGTTTTTGCGATAGGGCAGGAGTTTAAGGGAGAGAATGATTTTAGAGATGCCGTTTACGATAAACTGATGCTATATGCCGAAAATGGAGAGGAACTTGACCCGAGTGCCGCAGTGGGCGAGGTTGTGGCGGACATTACCCGAAAGACTGTTTTTGACGATGCGGCGGTTGACCGTCTTGTGCGTGAGAAACCGAATGTTGCGGTGAGGCTTTATGAGGGAATTGCACGGGCTGTTGATACCGCACGGGCATATCTCACGGGTGATGCAGAGGGCAAACAGCTTGCAGAGCTTGAGCGTGGAAGAAGAATGTTTGAGAGGGCTTTGGATAGTCGGGGGATTGAGAGAGGACAGGGGCAAAGCTTTCAAATTAGGTATGATAACGAAGGAAACCCTGATGCGGTAGTTATTACGGAGGATATTTTCAAGGGCAGGGAAGGCGAAAAGCCTCACAAGGTAATAAGGGACTATCTAAAAAGCAACATCGGGAAATATGCTACCATCATAGAAAGCGGACAGAAGGTTTATCTGGGTAAAGATTTGCCGGGAGAATATCTCTATTCCGAATCTGCAAAAAGATTAGATACCACAAGGCGCAGTGCAAAAAACCAAGCCGCCCAAAGCTTGAGCGAGATGGTGGAGATAAGTACAGGTAGGGAGTGGAACAGAAACGTTAAGCCTAAACATGCAACAGATGCGAAATATGGTTGGTATAAATATGATACTCATTTTATCGTTGGGAATAAAGGGTACAACGCAAATCTATTAATAAGAAATGATGCGGACGGGAAGAAGTATTTGTATGATGTTATCAATATAAAAGAGGACGGAGCAGTATCAGCTTCCAACCGCAAAAGCAGTTCAACTGTGGGCTCTCATCCTCTTGATAACAGAATACCACAAAGTGAATCTCCTGTCAATACCCAGTTTATGCAAAATACTAAAAAAGATACACGGCAGTTTTCGGTTGGGGATGATTCCAAGACAAAGCGCAGTGAATTTTACGACAACACGATTAAAAGGGCTAAGGCAATCCCAAAAGAAGTTAAGGACAGCCTAAACCCCACAAGTTTTGATTTTATACCCGAATCCTCAAAGGAATGGCAAGCTAAGGCAGAGCGCAGCGTAAATGGCGATGTGGAGGGGGTAATAAAAAGGCTTAAAGAAGCACCTTCCATAAGTGGGGGTGTAGAGGCGCACGAGGCGGCAATTATATCTCAAAGATTGGTGGAAAATTACCGCAAGAGCAACAGCAAGCCTGATTTCAAAAGGATGCAGGATTTCCTAAAGATAGTTGCCGAAAAAACCCGTGAAAGTGCAAGGGCTTTAAAGGCTACGGATACGGCTTGGGACAAAACGGACACGGCGGCGGGATTAATCCGTGCGGAGAGGTTTATTCAAAACGTTGTTGAGGCAGACAAAAAAGCTAACCCTAAAAAGTTTTCGGATATGGAGAGTGATAAAAAATCCCTTAACACAAAGATGAAAAATGTTGAGGGGCGCACTAAGAAAGAGGCTAACCTGACCGATGCGCAGAGAAAAAAGCTTGAACTTGAAAGAAAGCGCAAGGTGCTTGAAAGCTGGGTCAAGGATAATGCTCCGAGAGCAAAGCAAAAAACCATGATGGATAAAATTATGGAGATGTATGAGGCGGGGGCTTATGACAATGAAGGGC
>CAZNYY010000315.1:0-3304 GCA_964577335.1 uncultured Oscillospiraceae bacterium
AATGTCCTCAGCCACATCACCTTCGCTGTCAAGCACCGTGTTTTCCGTAATATAATTCGGCACCCCTGTATAGCTGCTGTCAACCTTGTAAAAGTTAACATTATCAATGCTGAGGGTATAATTCTTTGCATCATCTGAGGCGGGAAGTTGGATTTGCAATCCCCCAATCCTGTGTGCGAGTTCCGGGTATGTAACCAGATGGTCATTTCGTGCCAAAATACCGTTTACCCACATGGAATAAGTTCCGGTCCCCTGACCGGTAGTAATTAAATATCTAAAATTAACCCATTCATCGACTTGTTCGAAGGTAACCGTATCGAGATAATCCAAAGTTCCGTCCGTAATTCTTCCGCCTGTGTGCCACTGGTTTCTTATCATTTCATTGCCGCCTTGCCTGAGTATCGAAAACTGTATACGCCCTGCAGCACTTTTTTTCATGTCAAACTCAACAACATATTGACCGCCCTGATAGTATACTGTTGAAGCGCCCCCAAAATAAATATTTATTGATGTGCCCGCACTGACATCACCCTTGTTAAACTTAAGTTCTCCGCCCTCTTGCTTTAAATAATTATACGCACCCGCGGTTCTGGCAGTGATATATTCGCTTGGGTTTAGGTTAAAGTCAAGATTATCCTCGTCAAATGTTTCACTGTACGAGGGGGCGCCCGCTCCTTCATCCCTCGGTATTTCGTGAGCGTAGGAAACCTGACAAAGCATTAGGATTACCAAAATAATACTGGAGAATTTTACAAACTTCATAATAACCTCTCTTTCTTACTACACCGGCATTAAAACCGGCAACACCGTGTCCTCTGCAACATCCTGATGGGTTTATCGTTTATTGTATCTTTCAAGTGCGCTTTGTCTTGATGATATGGTACGCTCCAGCCCGAAGCTCTCAAGCTGAGCTATGTATTTTTCAAAATTATCAATGGGTTCCTTCCCTGTTACAAACGCAACAAACATTTCATCAACATAGGTTTTTATATTTGTCATTATACTCGCATCATCATTCAACTCCCCTGCAAGAAGGGTGATGGGCGGTATAATATGAGCGCTCATATTGGTGTTTGCCCATTGTGTGTATGCATTCTTCTGCTGCTCGGGATAGGTAAAACTCTGCTCCACATATCTCTCGTCCTGTACAAAGGTCCCGTTGTAGGATGCCCTAAGATATCGGGGCGCAAGAGCCGTCAGTGTCATCCCGTCGGGATTATTTGTCAAAAGCTCGGAAAGCTTGGGATAGCCGTCCACCATGTTGTAACTCACACCTTCAATCCCGAAGTTATAGAGCATATAACCCTCCTCGGTAAAGCCGTAATCAAGATGCCTTGCCGCAAGCTCAACATTTTTGCAACTTCCTGATATCCCTACTCCAATAACCAAGTTTACCATGTCCTCTTTAGCTGAAAACTCGGGTTTGACTGTTGGAGTTTTGGTAATCTGCGGTGCCGCCACTAAATCAAATGATGGAACGTTCCCGGGTTTTGCGTTTAAAATCACGCCTATGCCCCCCACAACCGCTCCGTACATAGCGCCCGCCTCACCATTTAACATTTTTGCCCTAATTTGCTGATTATCCAAGCTTACCATGTTCTTGTCCAAAAGCCCTTCGTTATACCAGTTGTTCATTGTTACAAGAACATCCTTATATTCAGGCTGTGCAGGACCGTATTTTATAATTCCTTTATCGAGGTAAAAATCATCTCCTATGTTATGGGCATACATTACAAAAAACCTTTGTGCGCTTGTAAGAATTAGGGGCGCCCCGGCAGAGTACGAGTTTTTGAAAACTCTTAAAACATTTTCAAACTCATCCAGTGTCTTGGGTACATTGAGGTTTGCCTGCTCAAGCCAGTCTTTTCTGAGAATAAGCCCCTGATATGATGTCAGCCATTCCTCACCCCTGATATAAGGAACGGTATAATAATTTCCGCTGTCGCTCTTTATTTTTTTATCCACGTCAAGGTTTCTCTTCAGGTATTCAAAAAAGTTAGGCGCATGTTCCTCAATCACATCGTTTAACTTTAGGAGATATCCATCCTCAATCGCCTTATCGGGCCCGCCCGAATAGGTGTGCCAACTGTACTGCGCCAAATCAGTCATATCATCCCCTGCAAGCATGATGTTAAACTGCTCGTTTTCCTGTCCCGACTGCGGGTGTACATACTCAATTTTAATGCCGGTTTTCTTTTCCAGCTCCTGACCGATTGGCGTTTCTGCAAAGCTTGTGTACTCAATTGAAAGACCGGGGTTTAGCTGCATCCAGTAGGTCAATGTATCTTCACTTTGAACTGGATATATTTTGTCACCGTTTAACTTAACCTCCGACCCTCTTTGATTGCCTACCTTTGTCCCGCCGCAACCTGAGAATACACTGAGTGCCATAACAACCCCCAACACCAGCGCGGCTGCTCTTACATTCTTCATGTTTCTCGACCTCCTGTTTTTAAAATATATTTTTGTTTTCCATCCGAAA
This sequence comes from uncultured Oscillospiraceae bacterium, assembly GCA_964577335.1. Classification (GTDB taxonomy): domain Bacteria; phylum Bacillota; class Clostridia; order UMGS1883; family UMGS1540; genus CAZNYY01. The sequence continues at coordinate 2,483 of CAZNYY010000315.1, forward strand.
AATAAACTCCACGGTATAATGTTTCATCAATTTTATTCTACTACATGGCTTTTAGGTTGGTAAACGATTATTTCTTTGTTTTAAAAGACATTTGTTTGGGATATAAGGCTTTTTGATGCGTTTATGCTCCCTCGTCCGGTTTTCACTTTAAATATTTTACTGTGTAAAAAATTTACTGCGGATTATAGCCAAACCTCTTATTCCCCGTTTTTTATATTTCTGTTTGAAACTTCTCTGAATTCACTGGGCGCAATACCCTCTGTATTTTTAAATACTCTTGAAAATGTTCGAGTGTTGGAAAAACCAACCTGCTGTGCGGTATGTTCGATTGTGGAACTCGGCTTCTCCCGCAAGATATCCTTGGCCTTATGAATACGCACACCGTTTATGTGGCTTAAAAGTCCCTCGCCCACCTGGTCCTTAAAGGTTGTTGACAAATATGACAGATTAGCGCCTAAAGCACTTGCTACAACTGTTGCATTTAAATTGGGGTCATTGAAATTGCGCATTATATATTCCTTTGCCCTCTCCACAAGCTGTGACTGCGGGGATTGATTATCCCTTCTGTTTAAGGCACATATTTTTCGCAGTTCCTCAAAAATCGCGGTTTTCATTTCCTCAACCGTGCCGGTTTGGATTATTTCAAAAATTCGGTTTACCCCCCGAAGGTATTCCCGCTCATCACCGAACTGAGTCATATTAACACCTTTAATCAGCGTGGAAACAAGATTGGTCATAAAACTTTTTATATGTGCAACTGGAAGTCCAGAGTCCTTTAAATTAATATAGAAAATATCTCTTATAATCGACCTTGCCTTTTCC
>CAZNYY010000316.1:0-3302 GCA_964577335.1 uncultured Oscillospiraceae bacterium
TAACTATGCCGATGAACCACCAAAGGGTAGTTGTAAGGGTTTTTATATTGTTGCATAAATGCTTTAACTCCACCTTGAAAGATGTGCTTTCCTCTGAAAGCCTGTCAATTTTTTCGCTGTGGGCATTAAGCCTTCTTTCATGGGTGCTTAGTCTGTCGTCCACTTCCTTGTGTTTTAAGGTACATGTTGATTTGTCAATACTCTCCATCTGTCAATCCTCCATAATTCTGCCGTCCTCGGTGGTTTTAATCAGGTCAATGATGCCTTCTTCACCGTTTGACTTCTCGGTGTCAAGCTTAAAATTAAAAGCAAAAAGTGACGTTTCCGTCACTTCGAATTGCCGTATTTCGATTAAATTGTCACCGTCAACGCCGATGCTGCGTTCTGCGCCCTCTATTATAAGGTTGCGGTCTTTAATTTTAATCATAAATTCCCCCCACAATCATGTCTTTTTCTTCCTCCGTTATCCACCCCTTGGAGACGGCATTGTCAAGATGTGCCACTGTCGCCTTCCCGTTTTCACATAAACGCTTCAAAGTTTCAAACATCACTCCACCTCCAACGCCGCAAGCACCAAAGTGTCAACGGTTTCCTGTAAAATTTCAAGTTCTGTTTTCGGCAAAGTACCGTCAACGAACATTTGAGCTTCCCTTTTGGTTGTAAACGTTCTCCCCGCATACTTATCAAGTAAGTCTTGCGGCGGCGTTTCAAGTTCTGTTATCGTAAAAGAAATATTTCTTTTATCCAATACGCTCACATATTTATCCTTTTGTTCCGCATCGTGAAACTCAATTCGGTGCGTATCTCCGTTAGGCAACGTATGCTCAACCACATGCGTTGGAAATTTTATATATCCATTAACTAAATAAAAAAACATATCTATTCCTCCTTATACACGTGTTAAATAAAAACCGGATACTCGTATTGTATTTACGTCTTTTAATGTGTTTGCTGTGTAGGGCCTTACCGTTGACTCTACGGTTAAATCTGCCGTGGGAGCGTTTATAATATTTCCTATGAAAATGCCTGTACAATTATCATTTTGCTGTTCGGCGTCCTGCCCATAAGGTAGCCGTAGAGATATTTTTAGAATATCCTCATATCCTCGAAAAAAGTTGTTATGCACCTGAGTTTCCCAACTTTCCACAGACAAGAGGTTAATTCCTGAAAATAGATTATAGGCTACGCTATTGCCTCCCGTAAGCCGCACAAAAGGGCAAAGCGAAGAATCTTCCCAATTACGATTGTCGTCAAACTCGTTATAATGTATGTTTGCATGAACACTTGCATCTGTTTGGAATAATAAAGGCTTGTCGAGCATCGATACAGCCAACCTAAAAATGTTATTACGCACTGTAATTGACATATTATTGATAACAAGGGCTTGATTTCCCCCCGTAATACGGAAGCCGTCAAAGACTGTATGAGATGCGCTAAGACGGATACCTATTCCGTTATAATCCATAACGGATGATATAACTTCAACCCCATTCCCATAAAAGTGGAAATTAGGCCGTGTGCCTGGAAGCTCCCACATGTTGCCCCCAAGGTTAAGGGCTTCCCCTAAAAAATCAACACGTATCGGTACTCTGTATGATGTTCTTGCATTATGCCATCCTGTAATAGCTGCACTTAGCGCCGCCACATCATTTTCAGGCACACCTTCAAGCGCAAGGTCTGCCGCCGCCTTTTGTTCTTCCGTTGCATCCGCTGTCGCCACTACATATCCGACAGACGAGAACCCACCACCGCCTCCGCCGTTGCCGCTTGTGCCTCCTGTATCAGCTGCCCCAAAACGCTGTAATCCGCCTCGTCAACCACCGCACCGCCCGAGGATGAAAACCCGCTCCGTACCGTAAAATATAGAACCTTTGTCACGGCGTGCATACCCGCCCCGGTTAAAAGCTGTGTTCTCCCCGCATAGGCATACATTGACGGTTTTATGACGTAGTACCCTTTACCGCCCTCAACTCTGCCAACATCGGGAATTGGCACGTCTGAACCGCTCCTTCGTGCATACACCGCCAAATTGTAGCCTGTAATGTCGTAAAATTTACCGCCCGTGTAAAACTCCAACACAAGCCCGTATGCGTTGTAATCGCCCGTGGATAATTCAAGTTCCGAATATATTTCTCGTTGCCCGTCCATGTCGATTTTGATTTTGTGAGTAATCATATTACCATGCCTCCCAGTATACCTTACACGATAGCGCCGCACTTGACGATGTGGATATATTTTTGAACTTTATTGTTAAAGTTCCTGCGCTAAAAGTAATTTCGCTTATGTGTATTTCTTCCGCTCCGCATACTCCCAACCCTAACCAAGCGCCGGCCGTGTTACTACGCCTACCGTCAGTGCAAAGCACACCTCGCCTTTTGGTTTATAAAATCCTTCTGTGTACATATCCAATATATCGCTGCTTACAGTAACATCGTAGGCGTTACGATTGGCAGTTGAGATAACCAGAGGATTTTTATTCCCCTTTAGAATCTGAAACACAAACCGTGAATAGCTAAAATCAAATTGCAGTTCGTGGCCTAAATTCTTCTGCGCCAAAATTTCCTGCACAAGCTTAAAGGTTTCATCTTTACTGCTCCGTTCGGCTGTAACTTCAGATGTATATTCCGCATTTCCATCGAAGATTACAAGCCTCTCCTCAAATTCTTCCTTCACCAGTTTTGTCATCCAATCATCTATGGTTTTCGTCTCTTCATTAAATTCATCTACCACCCGCTTTGTCAAAAGCCAGTTGCAGGTACGCCCATAGACTGTCAAATCACTTCCCAGATTTTTGCCTACAATAATCGCCGCATGTCTCCCTTGAACCGCAATAATATAGTCATGATACATGATAATCGGCAAGGTGTCGCTGGCAAGGTCAAAATGTGACTCAAAGTTACCTATGTCGTTATAATAAATGTTCCAGTTTGAGCTGATAAAATGATTTTCCACATGCAGCAATTGAAACTCAAAATCATAAAACCGAATGTCCGGTATGGCTTTATTCACGCAATCACCGCCTCAACATACTTATTAGAATACTTGCACACCACTGTGCAGGAAGTGGACACTTCATTTTCAACTTCAATCATATTCTTACCCTTGTTTAGCCAAAAGTCACTAAGAAAGCTGTCTTGCGATAAACAGGGAAGTAAATTATCTCCTTTTTGATTGTAAATTTGGCGTTTGGGGATATCCACGGTAATCACATCACCGTTTTCAGGAATATAATCGCCTGTGAACATAAGCTCAAGTTTTTGCTCGGCATCTGTGCCTTTATCTTTATAAATAATAAGGTTTCC
>CAZNYY010000317.1:0-3286 GCA_964577335.1 uncultured Oscillospiraceae bacterium
CACGGCGGAAGATGTTTATAATGCACTAAAGCCTGAAAGCCCATCACTCAGCTTGGGTACGGTGTACCCAAACCTGGGTGTTTTGAGCGAGAGGGGTGTTGTGCAAAAAATAAGCATCCCCGGCGGGAGCGACCGATATGATTTTCATACGCATGAACATCAGCATCTTATCTGCTCGGACTGTGGGGATGTATATGATGTCGACCTTAGCCTTTATGGAAAAATAAGGGAAAGAGTGCTTAAAATGACCGGGTTTGAATATACCGGCTGCCATATAATTATCGAAGGCATATGTAAAAAATGCAATACAAATATGAAAGGATGAAGAGAATGAAGGAATTGAAGGGAACAAAAACAGAGGCAAATCTGATGACCGCATTTTCGGGGGAATCACAGGCGAGGAACAAATACACTTTTTATGCTTCAAAGGCGAAAAAGGAAGGGTATGAGCAGATTGCGGAACTTTTTCTTGAAACGGCAAACAACGAGAAGGAACACGCAAAAATTTGGTTCAAGCTTTTGAATGACGGTATAGGGGACACCTCCGCAAACCTTAAGGATGCCGCTGCGGGCGAGAACTATGAGTGGACAGAAATGTATGCGGATTTTGCCAAGGAAGCGAAAGAAGAAGGGTTTACAAAAATTGCTTATCTTTTTGAAGCGGTAGCTAAAATAGAGAAGGACCATGAGGAAAGATATTTGGCACTTTTGAATAATGTTGATACGGAGGAAGTTTTCAAGAAAGAAAGCGAGCAGGTTTGGGAATGTGCCAACTGCGGTCACAAACACACGGGTAAAGAGGCGGCCGGCGTATGTCCGGTTTGCGACCATCCACAGGCGTTCTTTAAGCTGGTTGCTAAAAACTATTAATCTCAAAAAAATGAATGCATTCTTAAACGGGCGGCTCAGATGAGCCGCCCGCTTTAAATTTTCATTTCTTTTTAAGTTTTTTCTGCAAAATAAGATGGTTTCTTGCGGCTATCGTGTCACAATCCAAAAGGCAGCCCTTATTTAAAATATGCCTTACGGTAGAATCAATTGACCGCACAAGCGCCTCGTCCAAATCCTCAAACGCAAGCTTTCTAAGATACTCAATTCCGCTTATTTTTCGGTTTGGTTCAATCATGTCCGACAAATATACAATCTTTGTCAACAGCGGCATATTCTCGTGCCCCGTTGTGTGATAATATATTGCGTCAAGTATCTCGGTATCCTCAATCCCAAATTCTTTTTTAGCTATGTAAGCGCCGAGGTACGGGTGAATTAACCCCCGCTCGATATTACATATTTCTTTTAGAAATACTCCCTCACGCATACACATATCGTACGCCTCGTTCTTAGGTATGTTTTTTGCGCAATCATGCAAAAGTCCCGCAATTCTTGCTTTTTCGGGGTCGGCACCGTAGTGGCGTGCAAGTGCCTCCGCCATTTCGGCAACACCGTAGGAATGCATGAGCCTGTCAGGCAAAATCATAGTTTTCAGCTTTTCAACTAATTGCAGCTCGGTCACAAAACTCATCCTTTATACAAATTATGCTTTAAAATGTATTCATAAACTCCGCCATTAAGCATTTGCGAGGCATCTTCCCCCACAGCAATGCGCCGCCTTACTTCGGTTGAAGAAATGGGTATGGGTGCTATATTTAAAAACAAGGCATCTCGGGGCGGCTGGGTATCACATCTTGTAACAACAATAAAATCAAGCGCAGCCCTGACACGCTCCGGGTTTTTCCAGGCATCAATCTGATTATACGCCTCGTCACCCAAAATAAAATAAAGCTCGTCATCCCTGTATTTTTCCCGAAAATACTCGGCGGTTATATATGTATAACTGGTGCCGCCGTGTCTGATTTCAAAATCCGACACAGCAAAAAGCCCGTTATCCGCACAGGCTATTTGTACCATATTATACCTGTGAACACCCCCGTCCTCATAGTTGCCCGGTTTATGGGGCGGTTTTGACGTGGGTACAAAAATCACCAAATCAAGTCCGAACTGTTCAGCGGCAGCTTGTGCCGCCGATGTATGTCCAAGATGCACGGGGTCAAAGGTGCCCCCAAAAATCCCAATTTTTTTCATGCTTCACCTTACAGTTCAATTGTCTTTTTGTTCACCGATTCACGGTACAATACCACTTTACTTCCTATTACGGACACAATATCCGCACCCGTTTTTTCCGCCAGAAAATCCGCCGCCTCACGAGCGCCCGTCATAGAATTTTCCAAAACGCTTATTTTTATAAGTTCCCTCGCTTCAAGCGCCTCGTCAATCTGTTTTACAAACGCATCTCCTATATCATTTTTGCCTATCTGAAAAAGTGCGTTTAATTTGTTTGCAAGACCCCTTAAATATGCCCTTTGCTTACTCGTTATCATAAATCTAACCTCTAATTTACAAAATCAAATTCCATACTGCCCACACGCACCGTGTCACCCTCGTCAATTCCCATGTCCAAAAGCTTATCAATAACACCCTTGCTTTTTATGGCACGCTGGAAATAGCGCAGTGATTCGTCATCCTCAAAATTAATTGACCTTAAAAGATGCTCCACCCACGGACCGCTGACCTCGTACACACCATCTGTCACATTTATTTCGTATGTGCTGCGGTCATCATCCTCATCGTCCTCAAAAACCTCTGTTTCATAAGCGGGGAGGGGAGGAATTTTGTCAAGCAGCTCAATCACCGCATCCAAAAGCCCGTCAATACCCTTGCCCGTGACACCGCTCACCTCAAAATACCTGTACCCGCATTCCGTTACAAATGCACGAAACTCGTCCAAAAGTTTTTCGTCCGTCAAAATATCACATTTATTTGCCGCAACAAGCTGCGGTCGTGTTAAAAGCTCGGGATTGTGCTTTTCAAGCTCCTCATTTATCACGGTAAAATCCTCAATAGGGTTTCGTCCTTCAATCCCCGAAACGTCCACCACATGAACAAAAAGCCTTGTTCGCTCAATATGCCGCAAAAATTCATGCCCAAGCCCAACACCCGCATGAGCGCCCTCGATAAGCCCGGGTATGTCAACCATCACAAAAGATTTTCCGTGCTTTGTCACCACGCCGAGGTTTGGGTGCAAAGTTGTAAAATGGTAGTTTGCAATTTTGGGGCGTGCATCGCTAACCCTTGAAAGAAGGGTGGATTTACCCACATTCGGAAACCCAATAAGCGCTGCATCCGCCAAAAGTTTAAGTTCAAGTAAAACAACCCGCTCTCGTCCGAGGGTACCCGCTTTTGCAAATTTCGGCGCCTGTCTTGTGGGTGTGGCAAAATGGCTGTTGCCCCA
>CAZNYY010000318.1:0-3269 GCA_964577335.1 uncultured Oscillospiraceae bacterium
CTGCATAATTGACACAGACCGTTCGCTTGGCACATCGTTTTCGGCGACGTCGCTTCACTCAGTCATTATGCAAAATGGGAAACTATACTGTGGCGTTTTTTTAGATACTCGCCCTGTGCCAAAAGAGAACTCTTAGTGAAAGAAAACCGAAATTCTGGCTCATCGTATTAGTAAACTGTACTTCCATGAACGGAACCGCTTAGTCCAGAACGGACTAGGGTTTGGCACCAGTACGAGTTTTGTTAATAGAAAAAATTTCTTTTAATAAAGGTATCAAATATATATATACTAAGTATTATAAAAACGTGAATATTTAAAATAGTTGAAAGGATTAAATTTATAATATATTTATAATAATATTTTACATACAAAATATATAAAAGAAATGAAAATGGTATTAGCGCATATAAAGCTAATATACAGATGTAAAACATCCATCCCTGCGAATCAATTGAGCCACTTTTATAAAAAAAACTTTGTCCTTTCCAACAAAGATATTGCAATAGATCTATTATTATAAAAAACAATATTTCTATACAGCCTTCCAAATTAAATAATTTTATCATATTTAATAGCCCCAGGCATCGTAGGAGTTACTAAAAAATACTTGTTCCCATGAACCCCAAAGCAATAAACACGATACCAAGTAGTATCGGTACCAATACATAACCAATATAATGAAAGACTGATCCTTTCTTCTCGCCCCACATCTCTTTCATTTTTACAAGCTTGCCAAGCTTCGCATTGTCATTATTGAATCTTAAATACATCACATAAACAGCAAACATGACCATCAAAACTCCTATTCCAATAGTAATATAATTCACAATCCCTCCGTTACACTATTATTATATTCAGTTATAAATTTCTTTAATTAAAAATTTATTCGGCCGAAGTTCATCAATATAAACATTCACACGATCACCATCTTTGAGATTATCCTTAAATTCAACACTCTGCACCCTCTGAGTTTTTCGATATTGCTTACCTTTGTATTCATAACTAAAAATAATATCAATCATATCGTACTCATCAACTTTCTGAATCGCATGAACAAATCCTTTAACAGCAACACCATTATCGATTATATTCCTAAATGTAATATATTTGTACAAAATAAAAACCAGACAGATCGAATTAATAATGGCGTTCATAAACATCAAAAATGGAAGATCTTTTAATGTTATATGTCTATCTATGCTTATTACCGGACACTTACCAAAAATCGCTACTATGATTATTATAGTAAAAAAAATTAACCATGAGACAATAATCATTGTCTTAAAGACAATAAATACTAAGTCTTTTTTTAATACTTTATTGATTAATATTTTATTATTCATATTTCCAATAAAACTAAATATCGTTCGCAGTTATATTTAGGAATAATTTACATTTTAATTATCGTGTTTTTGTACCAACAGTTTCAGAAACATTACGTTTAATTATCTTGTCATTGACTACCTGAGCCGCCGGTGCAATATGCTTTTTACCTTTTGGTGCGACATATGATTTTACACCCTCAAAAGCGCGTGACATTATATCTTTTTTCGGATCTAACTTGTCAATTTTATCACCAGCCTTCTTTAACACTCCCTTTGATGCTTTCCCATACGCATAATCACTTATAAACGCGGCTGCTGTTGATTTATTATTACCACCAGAACCCTTGTATTCTTTATATGCACTCTGTGACGCAGAAACCAGATATTTAGATTGTTCTGCTGCCTTTTTAGATGCTTTCAAAAGAATACCGGCACCTCCTGGCACAATTGGCAGTGTCACAGCTACTGCATCGAAGACAACAGCTCCAGCAGCCAAAACAATATCCTTCGCATCCCCATCATTTATTGCAAACCCGAACTGCCCAATACTTACAATTAAACTTGCAATATCCCATGCAGTCTCCGGTGTAATCGCCTCCCCGTCCGGATCCACAAACTTAACCGGATTATCCCCCGCATAATGATACGCATCAATATTTATCGTATTAAACACTCCTCCCATTCCCGGAAGGTTTGCATTCCTTTGCTTTGCCTCATCACTTATAGCCGGTACAGGTAAATAATCCCCTCTTGCCAGCGGTGGGTCAGCGCTTATCCACCTGCTCAACTTTGAATCGAAATATCTCCACCCAAAATAATACCACCCTGTCTCCGGATCATATTCCTTTCCAGTAAACTTGTACGGGCTGCTGGTCTGTTCCGCTGTCGCCTTGTTGTTTATCCATGTCTCACCGTACGGAAAATACTCTATCTGCTCATAAAACTTGCCTTGCTTGTCAGTCACTACGCTGCTGCTGCCAAGGTGGTCAGGGTGGTAGTAGTAGCTTCCCTGCTCTGTTGCGGTCATCTTACCGCTCTTCTCTTCGTTCATCACTACTCGTGATACTAATCTTGTGTTTCCAGCAAACACATGTTTGCTTATTAAATCCTTGTTCCGTACTGTATAGTTTTCGCTCACATACTGTACTGTTCCATACCTGCCTTTCTTTAATGCTCGCATACCGCTTGAGTCATAGCTGTATGTGGTTACAACACTGTTGCTTCCGCTCGAATCTGTTATTTTCTTTAATCTATTTTCCTCGTCCCAGAGTAAACTTCTTGTAAGTGTATTACTGCTGTCTGTCATCTGCGTCATATTTCCGTTAAGGTCATAGCTCATACTTCGTGTTCCGGCTTTCGTAACGGCATTAGGATGCGAACTTCCGTATTCATATGCCCAATCGTATGTGGTCTCCGGTATCTCTACTGTCTGACCTGTATCCTCAAAGAGTCCCCTGTTCTCCTGTGTCTTTGTGAGTATCTTTCCTGTATTGCTGTATGTCATTTCACTTGTATATGTGTTTACACGTTTGTCCCAGAAGGGGTTCCATGTTTCATAGTTAAACTTTCCTGTTGATCCCGTAAGTCTGTCCATTTTGTCGTATTCGTAGCTCTGTTCGCTGTTTCGTGTCACATCATCATTTGTATTAAACCCGTTGTTGTTCCTGTTTGTTATATTTCCCACTTTATCATACTTATACGTTATGTTCTGCAGTACTTTCCCATCCGTTGAGGTTGTTTTCAGGTTTTCCAAACGGCGCATTACCGATTCGTATGTATATGTGCTCTCTGCTCCATTGCCGTATTTTACGTATGTCCTTTGTCCAAAGGCGTCGTATTGCATATTCTCTAAATAGACTGTTCTGCCTTTTGTTGTTTCACCTATAGCGCTCTTGAGTAACCCGCCTTTGCCATAGTTGTATGTCAGTATCTCTCCGTCGGGGT
>CAZNYY010000319.1:0-1308 GCA_964577335.1 uncultured Oscillospiraceae bacterium
GAAGATCCAAAAGGAACACCACAAGGCGCAGACCCCGCAGGGCAAGCAGAGCGTCAAACGGCTGATGAACCACGGCGTTTCCACCAAAAGTCTTGACCTATCCGGGGATACTAAGTTCTTCGACCGTGTGGCCCGAAAATACAATGTGGATTATGCTTTCCATAAAACCGGGTCGGGAAAATATCTGCTATTTTTTAAGGCGGGGCAGGCCGACGCAATTACCGCCTGTTTTGGGGAGTACACAAAGCTGGTGCTGAACCGGGGCAAAAGCAAACACCCCTCCATTTTGGAACAGCTTAAAAAGTTGACCGACAGGGAGCGCACGAAGCCCCACCAGCATGAACGGGTAAAGGAGGCGGTGCGGAATGACCGATAAAATCAGAAAATATGCACTGCCAAATGTTCCATATCTGGTCATCTTCTGGTTTTGCCTGAAGTTGGGCACGGCCTACCGATTGGCCCTCGGCACAGACTTCGGTAATAAGCTGATTGGCATGATAAAAACCATTGGCCCGGCGTTGGAAACCATAGCGCCGGGCCTTGCTCTATCCGATTGGCTGATTGGCTTTGCCGGGACGATACTCATTCGCTTGGTGGTATGGTATAAGGTAAAAAACGCAAAGAAATTCAGAAGGGATGTGGAATATGGCAGCGCCCGATGGGGTACGGCGAAGGATATAAAGCCTTTTATCGACCCCAAATTCGAGAACAATGTCATACTGACAGGAACCGAGCTTCTCACCATGAACACCCGCCCCGCCAATCCCGCCAACACCCGAAACCTTAACTGCTGTGTCATAGGCTCCAGCGGAAGCGGTAAAACCCGCTTCTGGCTGACCCCGAACCTGCTTCAAGCTCATTCGTCCTATGTGGTGGTTGACCCAAAGGGCGTGCGCCCAGATAGGGTGTGATGAGAAGTAGAGTAAGGCACTACCCACTATGATAACGGTGGAAACGACCTGCCTAACCGAAAGGCGAAAGCTGACACGGGACTATAGCATGGCAGGAAAGCGGTAAGTTGCCCTATACACAGGGGCACGGCTGAACCGCAACGTTAAGCGGATATGAGGATAGAACTATAGAATGTTGAATGCGAGTTTCAAGTCCCCGTTGGGTCCGGGTGGAGGAATGTGTATATACCCATTGCTTTTAGCAATGGTATCAACCTCTGATATGAATAACATTACATTGTGCCTTTGTGTAATGGGTTATCGATCATTCATATGAAAAGCCAGAGAACTGGAATTAACGAAACGAAAGCATATCCGACAATCCACACTCCAAGAACAGAGCTAAACAGGGGATTGC
>CAZNYY010000319.1:1318-3268 GCA_964577335.1 uncultured Oscillospiraceae bacterium
GCCAGAGAACTGGTGAGAACGAAACAAAAGCGAATCCGACAATCCGCATTTGCCTACTCATCACATTAACTGGGGATTGCCTACGTTGGAACGCTCGAAAGAGCTATACGAAATGCCCATATGGGTGATAAATTTCAAGCCCTCAAAAGGCAAGAAAGATGACGCTGAATATCCAATATGGCAACGGAGTTCCCATAGTAGTCCGAAATGGTTAATGACCATTACATGGCGAAGGGGAACAGTTATTGCATTCTAAAATCGAAATTTGATTAGGGAGGAAAGCCTCACAATGAAGCCAACAACAGAGATTTTAGATAGAATCAGTGAAAATTCAAGGAACAACAAAGAGGAAATCTTCACAAGGCTCTACCGATATATGCTAAGACCTGATTTGTACTACACTGCGTACAAAAACCTTTATGCAAACAAAGGCGCATCAACAAAAGGTGTGGACGATGACACGGCAGATGGATTCAGCGCAGAAAAAATCAGCAGAATAATCTGTTCTCTGGTTGATGAAACCTATACGCCGAAGCCTGTTCGTCGTGAATATATCCAAAAGAAACGAAACAGCGCAAAAAAGCGTCCTCTGGGCATTCCGACTTTTACGGATAAACTCGTACAGGAAGTTTTGAGAATGATACTGGAGGCTGTTTACGAGCCGACATTTTCAAACTACTCTCATGGCTTCCGTCCGAGCAGAAGCTGTCATACAGCCTTGAAGTCCTTAAAAAAGGAATTTGCAGGTGCGACATGGTTCGTAGAGGGCGACATCAAGGGCTGTTTCGATAATATTGACCACCACGTTCTTGTTGACATCATAGGTTCCAAAATTAAAGATGCAAGGCTGATTAAACTCATTTGGAGATTTCTGAAAGCTGGATATATGGAGGATTGGACATATCATAAAACTTATTCCGGCTGTCCGCAGGGTGGGATTGTCTCGCCCATACTTTCGAATATCTATCTGAATGAGTTAGACAAGTTCGCAGCAAAAATGGCTATGGAATTTTTTAAGCCTAAGGATAAGGTTCGTTCCGCCGAGTACGGGAAAATTGTTGGCAAGAGAGATTACGCAAAAAAGCTCTTAAAAACAGCAAGTGGGCAGAGAAAAGCCGAACTTCTAAAAGAAATCAAGGTATTGACCTCCCAACTGCATAAGGTTCCCTATTCCCCCAAAACCGATAAAGTGATGAAATACATTCGTTATGCTGATGATTTCATCATAGGTGTTAAGGGGGACAAAGCAGACTGTGAACTTATCAAACTGCAATTTTCGGAATTTATCAGCCATGCTCTGAAAATGGAATTGTCAGATGAAAAAACGCTGATTACCCACAGCAATCAGTACGCAAGATTTTTAGGCTATGACGTTCGGGTACGAAGGGAGCAGAAGTTGAAGCCGCACGGGAACCACCTTGCACGGACTCTGAATAATACGGTGGAACTGAATGTTCCATTTGCGGATAAAATTATGCCCTTTCTCTTTGACAAATTAGCAATCAGGCAAAATCATAATGGAGCAATAGAGCCAGCTCCAAGAAAATATCTTTACAGGTGTACGGATTTAGAAATCATATCCTCGTACAACTCCGAGCTTAGAGGTATATGCAATTATTACGGAATTGCCAGCAACTTCACGAGACTGGACTACTTTGCCTATCTCATGGAATACAGCTGTCTGAAAACCCTTGCAGGAAAACACGGTACTACCAGCAGAAAAATGATTGACAAATACCATATTAAAAATGGTGGCTGGGGCATTCCCTACAACACTGTGAAAAGGAAGAAATGCCGTGAGTTCGCAAGATATCAAGATTGTAAAAATGCTGACAGTTTCAATGATGTAATCATTAATTTCGGAGCAAGACATGCGGGAATGACCACGACAATTGAACAACGGTTGTCTGCCGAAGTCTGTGAGTTGTGCGGAAAAACTGATGTGCCTCT
>CAZNYY010000320.1:0-3265 GCA_964577335.1 uncultured Oscillospiraceae bacterium
TTCGTTTAGTTTATTTAATGTGTGCGTACTTTGTTGCGTGGTATGTTGCGTACCTTGTTGCGCCCCTTGTTGCGTGGTATGTTGCGTACCTTGTTGCACAAAACAGCAAGCAATCATTTTATACGATGTTGCTTTAGTACCATTTGAACGAAAATCTATTAGATTATTTTGCTTTAAGACATTCCTTGCCCTGTAAATTGTAGTCCTCTCTAAGCCTGTATGTAATTCAAGCACTTTATTTGATATCGTAAACCATTCTGCCCAAGCGCACTTATTGTTTATATACATCAATGCGTACCATAGAACAATTTGCCCTGTGGACAAGGATTTAACTTCAATCAAATCATGAAACGCTTTAATTTCGGCTATGTAGTTCATACTTTCCTCCTGCTAAAACGGTAAGTCACTTTGAAGTTCACGTATAACCTTGTGCGTAACGGTTTCATATTCGATTATTCCAGCCACGGACTTCAGCGGTAGATATGCCCCTGAAGCCTTAGCTAAATTATTCATCGCTCTTTTACCTACTATAAAACTGTCACAAACACATCTTGCTTCTTTTTGCCCATAAATAGTGTTTACCATTACCATGGTTCCCTCACGCATATCTGTTACAGGGTCTACGCAAAACAAAAATGCTCTTTTATCATCTTCGTGCCTTACAAAAACCAAGCAATAATACTCATTCATAAGCCATCTCCTTCCTTAAAACGGTAAATCGTCATCATCTATATCTCCGAAATCCTCTATTGTCGTGCCAGTTTCGTTTCTTTCTGGCGGCAACGCCGGCGCATCAAAAGACTGCTGCTCTTTTTTCCCTTCAACAAACCCCGCATCATTTACAACAACTTCCGTGGCGTAACGTTTCTTTCCGTCATTGTCCTCCCATGAGCGGGTTTGAATGCTCCCGTCAATTGAAATCAAATTGCCCTTGTTGAAATAGCGTGATATAAAATCCGCCGTTTGCCGAAACGCCACACAATTAATAAAATCTACTTGCCGTTCTTCGCCCTCTTTCTTATACTTCCGTGGCACTGCTACCGAAAAACTGCATATACTCACACCGCTTTGAGATGAGCGTAGTTCAGGGTCTTTTGTTAACCTGCCGCATAATATCGCTTTATTTAGCATCGATATAATTCCTCCCGAAAATCTTAATAAATTCCTCAACCGTCCAACCGTAATGCTCCATCGCCTTTTCCTGCCCTTCTTTTTTAAGCTGTATATCAAAGCTCTTGTTAAAATGCACTCCCTTGTCGCTCATGTTGTGCCACTCCGCCCGAAGCCAAACCTTTAACCCGTACTTCTCCGATAGCTTACGGTTAGCCCCTCCGAAGATGTGATGCTCGTGGAGGTTCATAGGCGACCCTGTGACATAGCACACCTTTTCATCCTGCATTATGCTTTTCAACCCCGATACTCCCTTTCGATAGTGCTTTCAAGCACCCTGATTTGCACCTTGTAAACTTGAATAGCCTCACCTGCCGCCTTGTAAACAGTTTCCGCAACATCACGCTCAAACCTCAACCGTGCAACACTTTTATCACCCCGGCATATATCGGATATAATGGTAACGGGAGTACCCTTGTCACGCTCTGTAAGGATTTTTTGCGCTAGCGCCACCTTGTAATCCTGCTCCGCCTTGGCAAACGCCCTTCCCCTGTTTCCATATTCATTAAGTGCCTTATCAATCAGGGCAACCTTGCCGGATAATTCAAGCATTAAATCCTGTCCGCTCATTATTTCCCTCCTTTATGTGTTGGTGCAAATAAACATACTCGCCATCAGTAATATTTTGAAATATGAAGTCATCGCATTTTGCCTTGCTTAAATGATTTTGCATAACCTCATATTCATATGGATAATCACCGTTTTCCTCTTTGATTTTTATCCTCTCCGCCATTTCCTCGTCTGTATAGTTAGCCTCAATCATGTACAAATCATATCCCTTTGCGGAAATGCCCTCTAAGGTGCTTGTGTCCGTGGCATATATCATTTTTTTCTTACCGAAATGTATCTTGTACCCACAGTTCGGAACATTATGATATAACTTGACAGGAATGACTTTAAACAGCTTGTAATCGTGTTTTTTACCTATTTCCAGTACGTCTATATTTTTCTTCTCTACTCCGCAACCAATTAAATCATTTACAAGCCACCGGCAGCAAGCAAAGCGGAGAGTGGGGCGTTCAAAGGCAAGTTTTTTGATTGTCGCAACATTGAAATGGTCTGTATGAATATGTGTAAGGAGGACTATTTTAAGCCCTCTATACACTTCCTTTAAAGCCTTGAAAGAAACACCGCAATCAATCAGTAAAATGCCATTAATAACAACCGCATTGCCCTGCGAACCTGTTTTTATGATATTATAGGTCATCCATATTCACTTCCGGTATATCTTCATCGAGTTGGTCTATGATTACATCTTCTTCCCTTGGCAGTTCGACCTGCATTTCCTCCGCCTCATACATTCCGCTCAAATCTTCTATAAAAGTTTCCCTAAGCGCCCTTACTTTTGCCACCTTTTCAACCATCGTTGCGCCCTTGGTGGACCAGTTGGCGTTCAATGACCCGTCTCTTTTCTTTTGAGCAACTTCCGAAAATGAAACACTCGCATATGTAGGGCGTTCCCAATTTTTCCTATAAACTTTCGCCCAACCACCTACAAGCTGTTCTGTGTCAAGCCTGAATGTTCCCTGACGTTCTACCACCTCACCCTTTTCAGATAAAACGATAATTCCGCTCTCAATTCCGTTGTAGTTTTTGTTAAGTATCGCTCTTTTTAGTATTGCGTCCTTGCCAACCACCATTGCAGCAGGCTCATCTCCATATTTAATGCAGTATGCCTCTTTTAAAAACGGATTTAGTTTTCTTGCCTTGCAAAGTTCGGTGAAGAATTTAAACTCCGGCATTGTAATTTGTGACTTACTGCCGACTATATAATTTTGCACAATAGACGGCGTTAATTTGACCTCGTTGCCATCAACCTCATAAATTACCGCCAATTCCTTTTCACTCATATTTGTAGCCTCCTTCATTCAAAAACTGCTTTAAAGCTTTTAGCTTGTCCTTTGTGGCTGTGACCGCAAACTTTAAAGTGTATTCTTTCTCCTGTACTATAGGCGGGGCAACGGCTTCAACCTTGGCAATAACCTTTTGTTCTTCACCCCTTGCCGCCTCGACCTCAACCGCCTTAGCATTTTCCGCCTCAATAGCCTTGTGCCTGTTTGTAACAGTGGTAATCGCCCCCGAAAGATTAAGATTT
>CAZNYY010000321.1:0-3244 GCA_964577335.1 uncultured Oscillospiraceae bacterium
CAGCCCGAAAACTTTTTGTGACATCAGGGTTTTACTGCAAAAATCCACCGTGTCTATGCCGCCTGCGGTGGTTTGTGCATTTTTAAATCCGGTTGTTCCCACCACCCTGTATTCAAGGGATGATAAAGTATCCGCTACGTTTTTGCGTCCTTTCGCATATTTTAAAACATGGATACCCAAACGCTTATTTAAAATTCCGTTTAAAAAGTCCTCATCCGTGAGGTTTCCCAAACGTTCAAGCCGCATATTAATTATTTTTTCAAGTTCTCCCCTGTCGTATTCAGGAAGAAGATTAAGGCTTATTTTCACATCTCTGCCGTGGTGCAACCCTTCCGCCGCCGCTCGGGAAACATCAAAAATAGCGGGTCCCGACAACCCGTAGTCCGTAAACTGTATTTCACCTTTTGCGCTTGCAGCCTCATTTCCGTCTATAAAAACCGCCGCCGCACCGATATGCCTTATACCTTTAAGCACACGGGGCGGGTTTTCTGTTTTAAGCTGAACAAGTGACGGAAACGGAGAAACAAGTTTATGCCCAAGCGCAGTTAGAAGCTTGTACGAACTGCCGTCTGTGCCAAACGCCCCTCCCGCACTGCCGCCCGTAGCAACAATCACTCTCTTTACCCTTATTTCATCGCTGTCAGATGTTATTACAAAACCGTCCTTTTGGGGTTTTATTCGGTTTGCCCGAAACCCTGTAACCTCCGTCACACCAAGACTTTTCATCCTATTTCTCAGCATGTCCAATACAGATGATGCCGCAAGATTTCTCGGATACATTTTACCGCTTTCAAACGCAAAACACAAAACCCCTATTTCCGAAAAGAAATTCAGGGTTTCCCTATGCCCGAACCTACGTATAACATCCTCGGCAAATCTCTTGTTTTTGCTGTGGAAATGTGCCAAATCCATATCTGTGTTTGTGATATTGCACCTGCCGTTACCCGTTGCCAGAAGCTTTTTCCCTACACGGGAGGCACCCTCAAGCACCAAAACGGCGGCGCCGCCCCGGGCAGCCTCAATTGAAGCCGCCATCGCCGCTGCGCCGCCGCCCACAATAGCAATGGAATTGCTAAAAAACCCCTCCGCAGGGGATGTTTTTTTACTCACCAATTAAAACCCCGTTTCAATTATAATGCTGTGAGCCTCACTGACCTCCGACTCGGGCACTAAAACCTCAAATCCGGTTTCCTCCTTGCCAACCTCACGGTTTATGGGGCGCAGCTTAACTAAAATACCTTCTTTCTCCAGAACCTCTTTTAGTTTTTGTGCAACACTGCCGTTTTGAGCCATGTATATCACAGTCCACATACGTTTCCCCTCCAAAAATCAGCCACAGTCAACAACGCCGTGCTTTGTGTAAAGCTTAGCCTTGCCCCGTATTTTTATGGCTGATGTAACATCGGTAAACTGGGCTATATATACCTCGCCCGCATCAAGCTTTTCGGTGTGATGAAATTTTGTGTCCCGTCCCCGTGTAATTCCTATAATAGTCACACCGCCCTCAAGCGCCTTTACAATAATATATTCTTCGCCGCCAGCTCTTATTTCCATTTTCCACTCCATTTTCCGGGCGCTCACGCCCTGTATGTTTGGGATACCACCGTAAATCTTGGCAGAAATACTCCCCACAGGTTATAATATAACAAACCAAATTAAAAATCAACACTTTTTTTAAAAGTGCCATTCTCACTCAAAACCTTGGTTGGCATTTAGTTTATTCACAAAGCTTAAAGCTTTGAAGTTTTGCTTCTCCTTATTGCTCCCACTCCCATTATATTCTCAATATCCCTGCAAAGTGAATCGGTAATCCTCACACCGCACACGCACCGGCAAGTACTGCCCGAAACACAGATGTATAAAGGACTTGACCCGGACGAATTTTTTATTATAGGATTTATACTGTCAATCAAATGTTCCCTCCCCGGCAAAACATTTATGACAAGCACTTCCCCTTCTTCCCCCTTTTGAAGGGGCGTTATACTTTCCGCTAAAAGCTTGGGCTCCTCGTCCTCACGCATATCAAGCCTTCCTCTGATTATAACAGGCACATTGTCACCCAAAAAAGCGTCACAACCATCCAAAACCTTTGGAAATACCACCACTTCAAGCCCGCCCGTCAAATCTTCAAAATTTAAGAACGCCATTTTTGAGTTTGTTTTTGTAATCTTGTACTTTTTCGCCGAAACAATACCCGCAAGAACAACTCTCCTGCCGTCCCCCTGCCCTTCCTCGGCAGCCTTTTTTATATCCAAAACCCGTGACGATGTCATATTGTCAAGGGTGCTTCTGTATTCATCAAGCGGATGACCCGACAAAAATAAACCCGTCGCCTCCTTCTCGGCGGCAAGCTTCGCATGGTGCGACATCTCGGGAACCTTGGGATACACATCCGGCTGCGGCGCTACATTGTCAAAAAGTGAAACCTGTCCTTCAATGTTACTCCTCGCATCCTTTGCAGCAGACTCTATCATCCCCTCATATGCCGCAAGCATCGCCGCACGCCCCGCACCCGTAAAATCAAAAGCACCGCATTTTATAAGCTGCTCGACTGCTCTCTTGTTTAAATCCCTGCCCGTCATTCTTTTTATAAAATCTCCAAGCCCCGAAAACTCTCCGTCATGGCGCACCTCTGCAACATTTTCAGCAAACCCCTTGCCAACATTTCTAACCGCTCCCAACCCAAAACGTATTACATCTCCCTCCGCCGTGAATTTGTATCGGCTTTTCTGAATGTCGGGCGGCAACACCGAAACCCCCATTCTTTCACACTCCGCACTGTAACTTGTCACTTTGTCGGTGTTTCCTATTACACTGTTTAACAGTGCGGCAAGAAAGTATGTTTTGTAGAAGCATTTAAGATATGCCGTTTGGTACGCCACGGCGGCGTATGCGGCGGCATGGGATTTGTTGAAAGCGTATTTTGCAAAATCAATCATCTCGTCATAAATTTCGTTTGCAATTTTTTTGTTTACTCCCCGCTCCAGCGCACCCGCCACAAAAATTTCCCGCTCCCGCTCCATCGTGTCCAAATGCTTTTTGCTCATAGCTTTTCTTACTGTGTCCGCCCTTGCCATACTGTACCCGCCGATACTTCTTACTATTTGCATTACCTGCTCCTGATATACTATACAGCCGTAGGTAACCTCCAGAATTTCTTTTAAAAGCGGGTGCTTGTACTTTATTTTTGAGGGGTTGTTCTTGTTTTCTATATACCTCGGTATGGAGTCCATGGGTCCCGGAC
>CAZNYY010000322.1:0-3241 GCA_964577335.1 uncultured Oscillospiraceae bacterium
TTCGCTTGCTATTTATATTTATCATCAAATACACTTTTTCCGGGTACTTGTAGAATTCTATGAGATGATAAATATAAAGAGCAAGCGAAAACCTACCGGTGACCAGCTTGACCATTTGATTAAAATGATTGAGGAAAATATTGAGGCAAACCCCACAATTGACGATGTTTTTGAAAGCTTTGAAATTGCACTTAGGGCGGACTCGATTATTTTAGAAGAAATCAATTAGATAGTGTTCTAAGTAAATGCTGCCGCATTATAAAATGTGGTAGCATTTTTTTCTGCTTTGTGTTACAATATAACTTGCGAAGAAAAATCATCCGGAGGGAATGGAATATAAATGGCAAACTACAAAATTTCAGGCAGCGAAGGGCTTTTATCTTTTCCTCTTTCAAGTGCTTTTGTGGACAAGTATATGCCCGATGCCAACCCCACCTTTGTTAAGGTGTATCTGTACGGGCTGCGGCTTTGCTATGCCGTGGGGATGGAAAAAAATAATACGGCTATCGCATCGGCACTGGGGATACTCGAGTCCGATGTGGTTTTGGCATGGAAATATTGGGAATCTGTCGGTGCGGTCAAGATAAAGCCCGGTGACGGGATAGAGTTTCTTGATTTAACGGCGGCACAGATTAATTCTGCACCTAAAAAACCTGTATATAAAGCCCGTGAAATGGCAGAGGCAATTGAGGAAAATGAAGATTTAAAACTGCTTTTAACCCATGCTCAAAATATTTTCGGCAAAACATTTTCAAATGCCGATATTGCAATTTTATATAGTTTTTATGATTGGCTTGAACTGCCGGTTGAGGTTATACTAATGCTTTTGGAGCATTGTGCATCCCTTGAAAAATATAATCTTCGATATGCGGAAAAAATTGCAATCTCATGGGCAGGGGAGGGGATTGACACCATTGATAAAGCAAAAAATCATTTAAAGAAATCCGAGAACAGGGAAAAAATAAACCGTAAATACAAGCGACTTTTGGGGATTGTGGGGCGAAATCTTTCCGATGCGGAATATGCCCACATCATTCAGTGGACGGAGAACATGGAATTCACGCCCGAACTTATAAAACTTGCATATGAAAAGACGGTAATGGCAACGGGTACAGCCTCTTTTCCTTACATAAACGGCATACTTCAATCATGGCACAAGCAGGGTATAAAAACAGCGCAGGAACTTGAGAAGGACGAACCGTCCCCGGTTAAAAAAGCGGCGGCGGCAAGACCTAAAAATAAATTTGTTGACTATGAGCAGTCCGGGGTGTATGATTTTGATGAGATAGAGAGGATTGCCCTTGAAAAAAGAATCGGTAAATAGGAGTGTTTGTTTTGGACGCTAATACCGCATCGAAAATTAATATTAAATTTAATAAAAGGCGTGCCGAGCGGGAAGATAAAATAAGGCATCGCAGGGAGGACATATATTCTCGTCTGCCGGGTGTGCGTGAGATAGACGATGCGGTTTTGGGGCTTGCATATAAAATGTTTTCCGAGGCGGGACAGGGAGAGGAACCCGAGCATGTGGTAGAAAAATTTCAGGCGGAACTTACCTCTCTTTTTGAAAAAAAGAAGGGGCTTCTCTTGTCGGCGGGTTTGCCGACGGATTATTTGGAGCCGGCACCTGTTTGCGAAAAATGTGCTGACACGGGGTCGGTGGACGGGGAACTTTGCTCCTGCTACAAAAGTTTTGTTATAAACGAGTTGTATGACAACTCAAACCTTGGCGAAATTTTAAAGCGGCAGACCTTTGATGCATTTGATATAAAAAAGTACAGCGACCGTGCAAGCGACGGAATGTTGTCCCCCCGCCAGAATATGGTTAGTATTTTAAACGAATGCCGTGACTTTGTTAAAACCTTCGGCACGGGGAAAAACCTTTTGTTTTACGGGGCACCGGGGCTTGGGAAAACATTTTTGTCCTCATCAATAGCAAATGAGCTGATAGGGCAGGGCATGAGTGTTTTGTACCAAAGCGCCGGAAGCATCATGTCCGTTTTGGAGGATTTGAAGTTTGGCAGAACGGCGGGAGGCACTGTGATGATGTCCGACAGGCTTTATGATGCGGAGCTTTTGATAATAGATGATTTGGGAACCGAGTTTTCAACTGCTTTTACAGCATCCGAGGCATTTAAAATAGTAAATTCAAGAATCCTTGGCGGAAAAAGTACCGTAATAAGCACCAATCTGTCCTTAAATGATTTGCGAAAAGCGTATTCCGAACGGTTTTTGTCACGAGTAATCGGGCACTACAAGCAGCTTAAATTTTATGGCGATGATATACGAACGCTGGAATACAAAAGGAATATTACGGGTTGACAAAACGTAAGTTATATAGTATTATGCGAAATATATTGAGGTGCTATAAGCTTTAAAAAATTGCGGGGTGTTAGGCATGAATATTAAGCTTGAAAAATTTAAAAATAAAATTGCGGGGAAGAGGGTTGCCGTTTTGGGGGCAGGGGTCAGTAACAAACCTCTTATAAAGCTTTTGCTTTCCTATGGTGGTAAGGTAACGGTGTGTGACCAAAATGCGGACCTGAAACCTGAGTTTTTGGAACAGGTAAAAATGGGCGCGGTTTTAAACTTCGGCGAGGGTTACCTGCAAAACCTTGATTTTGATATTATTTTTAAAACTCCGGGCATAAGATATGACCTGCCCGAGCTTTTGGCGGCCGCCGAAAATGGTGCAGAAATAACAAGTGAAATGGATGTTTTTATGGAGCTTTGCCCCTGTAAAACAATAGGCGTCACAGGCAGTGACGGGAAAACCACAACATCCACCTTGATAGCAAAAATGCTTGAAGAAGGAGGGCTTGTGTGCCACCTTGGGGGGAATATCGGAAAACCTCTGCTGCCGAAAATTGAAAGCATTAATGCGGGTGACTATGCGGTGTTGGAGCTTTCAAGCTTTCAACTGCAAACCATGACCCACAGCCCCGATATAGCGGTGGTGACAAATCTTTCGCCAAATCATTTGGATTTTCATAAATCAATGGATGAATATATAGAGGCAAAAAAGAATGTTTTTGCGTTTCAAAACGAAACTTCAAAACTGGTGCTAAATGCCGACAATGAAATTACCGCAGGTTTTGCGGACGGGGCGGCGGGCACGGTTACCATGTTTGGTAAATATACCGACGGGTTTTCGGGCGTGTATTTAAAAGAGGGCACTGTGTTTGACAACACCAAAACTATTGTTGATACGAAGGATATACTACTGCCCGGGGAGCATAAT
>CAZNYY010000323.1:0-3219 GCA_964577335.1 uncultured Oscillospiraceae bacterium
TGGAGCTGGTGATGGGACTCGAACCCGCAACCTGCTGATTACAAATCAGCTGCTCTGCCAATTGAGCTACACCAGCATCAACCCGAAAGCAATGATAACACATTTTTTCAGTAAAGTCAATACTAATTTTAAAGATATGGCTGTAATTTTTTTTGAACCCGGATGCGTGGTATGCCCTGACCCGACCGCCTTTCTTTTTTGAAAAGAAATTTGGTCGGGGTTGAGGGATTTGAACCCCCGGCCCCATGGTCCCAAACCATGTGCGCTACCAAACTGCGCTAAACCCCGCCAAAACAACAGCCCCATTACTTTAATATATTTCGGTGTATTATTCAAGTCCCATATTCAACTATTTATTAAGCATTATGCCCACATATATAAGATTATCTTTAAATATCTCGCATTTACTCAAAATACCTTTAAACTATGATATTGCCCTGTCGATATCATAAATTAAATCTTCAATATCTTCAATGCCCACAGAAAGCCTTATCATTTCAAGGTCAATCCCTGCTTGAAGCTTCTGCTCGTCACTAAGCTGAGAATGCGTGGTGCTTGCGGGATGGGTTATTATAGAACGGACATCCCCTAAATTTGTCACATGGTAAAACAGCTTTGTGCTTTCAAGTGTTTTGACACAAGCATCATACCCATCTTTAAGTCCAAAACTGAAAACAGAGCCGACACCCTTTGGAAGATATTTTTTGCCAAGTTCATGGTATTTGTTGTCCGGCAGTCCCGCATGGTTTACCCATGCAACCTTGGGATGGGAGTTTAAAAATTTTGCCAGTTCCAATGCGTTTTTGGTGTGCTGCCTCATGCGCAGGGAAAGGGTTTCCACACCGTTTATAATTAAAAATGAATTCATCGGGCTTATTGAACAGCCGATATCACGAAGAAGCTGTACCCGCGCCTTTACGATGTATGCAGCATTGCCAAAGCTTTCCATATATTTAATGTCATGATAGCTGGGGTCGGGCTCCGTCAGGCAGTCAAACTTGCCGCTTGCAGCCCAGTCAAACTTACCACCGTCAACAATAACACCGCCCATACTGTTGCCGTGCCCGCCCAAAAACTTTGTTGCGGAATGCACAACAATATCCGCCCCAAACTCAAACGGGCGGCACAAATAGGGCGTTGCAAAAGTACTGTCCACTATAAGGGGTATCCCGTGTTTATGGGCAACCTCGGCAACCTTGGAAACATCAGGAATGTTGCCAAGCGGGTTTCCCACAATTTCAATGAAAACCGCCTTTGTCCTCTCGTCAATACACCCTTCCATTTCGGAAGGATTATCCGCATCTGAAAGCTTTACGCCGATGCCCATTTTTTTAAAGGTGTGTACAAACAAATTATAGGTACCGCCGTAAAGGGAAGATGCAGCAACAATATTGTCACCGCTCGAAGCGATATTAAGAACCGCAAGAGTGGTGGCAGACTGCCCTGATGAAAGTGCCAACGCCCCCGAACCGCCTTCGAGTGCCGCAATTCGCTCTTCAAGTATTGCTGTCGTAGGATTATTTATCCTTGTATATATGTTTCCGGGGGTGGAAAGCTCAAAAAGCTCCGCCGCGTGGCGTGCGCTGTCAAATTTATATGCCGTTGTCTGATATATCGGCACCGCCACGGAATTTGTTTGCGGGTCGCCATGAAAGCCTGCGTGTACTTGCATTGTGTCAAATTTATAATTCATATTCTTTAATCTCCTATAACTTGATTTTCGCTTACCGGCGCATCGGGCAGTTGTGGCATTAGTGTTGCCGGCGGCTGCTGGGTTGCGGGCGGTAGTGGTGCCTGGGTTGCGGGGGTTTCTGTTCTTTGCGGTGTTTGGGTAGGTGCTGCAGTCGGTCTCTCAGTAGGTCTTGCCGTTGGAGTAGAGGTTGCCGGCGGGGCGGTTGTAGGCGGTGGTGTTTGGGTAGCCGTCACCGCTGATGTTTCAAGCCTTTGCAGTCTTTCCTTCAGCATTGTAATTTCCTCATCCTTCTCCTTGACCTGTTTTTCAAGCTCTTCAATTTTTTCCTCAGGTGTCAGCCCCTCAAGGTCTGTCGGCACTTCATCCGACCCCCCCAGAAGATGAGAGGAGGCGATAAAAGAAATGTAAAAAACCAGTATAAGGCCGAAAACTATTGCGAGTATAGTAACAATTTTTCTGCCCCTATTTTTTTTACTGCCTGGGCTATAAGTTCTCCGTCTTTCCATAATTTAAACTCCTCCTAAATCAATTGTATATTATTATATCACTAATATCTAACAAATAAATTAATTTTTCGTAAACTTTTGAAAAATATTTTTTTTCAAGTGCCGATGCGTATAATTCAATTTGCGAGGCGTACAATTTCTTTATGTATTCCTTGTTTCTTACCCTGTCCGTCTTGTAATCCACAAGCACAATATTATCCCCCTCAAAAAAGAAGCAATCAATAATCCCCTGTACAAGAACAGTTTCGCCAAAATGCTCTTTGTTTCCTGTTATCCTCGAGGCGGGCACCGCCATAGTAAATGGCGCTTCCCTTAACACCCGCTCGGATTTTTTCATACGAAGCCCTATGGGGGAGGTGAAAAATGCGCTGATTTTCTGGTACGGCACTGCATTTGCCTGGTGGGGAGTGATAACCCTTTTTTCAAGTAGGTTTAAAACATATTCTCTTACATCGTCTGCCGAGTGAATATTCCTGTAATCAATATTCTGCATTATAAAATGGACAAGACTGCCCCTCTCGGTAGGGGGCAACTCACCTTCTTTTTGCATAAAACGGGGTGTTTTTATGCTTTGGCTTGGAATGAGGGGTGCGGCAAACTCGTCAAACCCTCCGTCCGTCAGCCTTTTGTACTCGGTAACGGTAATTTTTGTGGGGATACTGCTTAGCTCCCTGTGAGGATAATTATATAAAAGAAGGGGTTCCGAGTAATCTTCGCCGTTTTCTCCCGTGAGAATTTCGCCAGCAAGCATATCTTGGGGTATTTCTATGTCCCTTCCGTAAATATTAAACTCCGCCCGGGCGGGACTTATGGCGGGGATATTAAATTCCGCCGTACCCCTTAACTTTTCGCAGTCGCACATAAGGGCACAAATGCAAAGCTGTTCCATTATACTGCCCGCCTCGGTAAATACCGACGGAGTTAAAACAGATGCGCCAAGCCGCCATTTTGAAAGCGCGGTTTCAAAGTTTCTCACGCCTCCCGTCACGATAAGCTTTTCCTTGGCACGGGTCATGGCAA
>CAZNYY010000324.1:0-3213 GCA_964577335.1 uncultured Oscillospiraceae bacterium
CAAGTTTGTCGTACTGCCTAAATTCATTTTTATACTTATCCAAAAAGCCCATAAACTTATCCCTTCCAAAGTTATTTTACAATTTTTGTTATCATTGATTTTACAGAGGCGCCCTGTATCCTGCCCAATTTACCCGTGAGGGCACTTATTTCGTCATTACTTCCGTCAACTATCAAAGAAATTACCGAAACCCCCCTCTCACGGTACGGAAGCCCCATTCTGCCCACTATCAGCCCCGCATACTCATGAAGAGTGCTGTTTATTTTGTCCGTACAGCTTAAATCCTCAATTACAATGCCCACAATTCCAATTCTTTTTTCCATGTATTCACCTCCTAAAAAAAACCCCTTCCGCAGAACCGGAAGGGGCAAAAAGGCAACAAAAAAACACACACATATGCCAAAATGCGCGCCCTCCCGCTCAGAAAAACTTTACGGTAAGGTAAAAAATACTTGCCCTGCACCCCCGAGCAAAAAAGCAGGCGGGCACATGACATATTAATCCATGGTAAAATTTTAACATAAAGCGTGGGGCTTTGTCAAGCAAAGTATTTTCCTGAATTATCTTGTACAAGCACGTGGTTTCATGCCTTTACATAATATGTAATGACACATACTATTTATTTTTTTCACCAAAACCCGGTCAAACATTTTATGGAGGGATTTAAATGCCTGTACATCGAAACAAAATACTTGTAATAGGAGGAGATTTGCGCCTCATAAAAATGGCGGAAGGCCTTGTGAGTGGCGGATTTGAGGTTATTAAATATGCAACATCCGAAGGAGAAAAAAACGGGATAGAAGCCGTTAAAAGTTTGGAGGAAGGCGTAGGTCGAAGCGATATTGTAATTTTGGGGCTTCCGGTTTCTCACGATGGGGTTACGGTTTGTGCCCCTTTCTATAAGGGAGTATTATATATTGATAATCTTATCGAAAAGCTTGGTAATACAAAGCTTGTTTTGGGCGGCAAGATTTCAGAGGAACTGGCACAAAAACTTGACGAGCGCGGAATAGAATATGCCGACTATCTCAAAAGAGAGGAAATGGCTGTTGCAAATGCGGTCCCCACGGCTGAGGGGGCTATCGAAATAGCGATGAGCGAAATGCCAATTACAATATGCGGTAGTAACTGTCTTGTGGTGGGTTACGGAAGAATAGGGAAATGCCTTGCAAAAATGCTGCACGGCATAGGGGCAAATGTAACGGTTGCCGCCAGAAGTGAGGGCGATATGGCAATGGTGAGGGCACTCGGATTTGATGCCGCTAAAACAAGCGAGATGTCCGACTGTGTCAATAGTTACGATCTCATTATAAACACCGTGCCGCACAAGGTTATAAATGAAGCCGTAATAGAAAAAATAAACCGCAACACTCTCTTGATTGACCTTGCGTCAAAACCCGGGGGGGTAGACTTTATTTTGTGCCTGCAGCATGATGCTGCACCCATTTCGCGCACAAAAAGTGTGCGAACACAGCGGCACGCGCTGTAAGTTAGCACATTTTCGGGAAGTTAAAGTGTATTTTTAATTCCTTTTCAGGGAATATCTCCACCTTATGAATCAGCATAGCAAGGGTAGCTCGGTCAACAGCTTCAAAGGTCAGGAATTCTTCCAAAATTGCCAACACCTGTTCACGGTTGTTTCCCATCTGATTGCGCTGATTTTCCTCGTCCTGCAACTGTTTCGTCCTTGACGCTATGGATTCCCGCTGGGAATTAAACCTTGCCGACATATCCATAAAATCATCTTCGGTTATCACGCCTCGAACTTTGTCCATATATAGGCTTGCCAGTGCGGTTTTGATGTCCTCTAATTGCCCGTTTAGGCGTGCAAATTCTGATTGTGCGGCAGTGGTGCTATCGTCTGTACTAAGTGCGCTATCCGCGATTTTATCCTTATTCAGTGATAACGCTTCATTTCTTAAAGCCTCAATCACCCTTGCGTTAACTTTGCTTTCCCGATACGAATGTGAAGTACACAAGCCCAGCTTTGGGTGCTTTCGCCATGCGGAGCAAACAATGTAAGACCGCTCTGCGCTCTCGTGCGCAAAGGTCATAGGACTTCCGCAGGTGCCGCACCGTACCAACCCGCTTAACAAATGCGCTGCCCTGTTATCGCGCCTTACATAGTTTCGTTTTGTGTTTAACTGCTGCACAAGCTTAAAATCCTCGGTCGTTACAATTGGCTCATGCGTTCCCTCCACAACAATCCAGTCACTGTCCGGCAAGTTCACCTTGTTGTCTACCTTATAATTAATTTTTTTGGAGCGATTTTGTGTGAGGTTTCCGATATAGGTTGGGTTGGTCAAAATACGCCCGATAATGACCTCGTTCCACACGCCCTTGTGCCGCTTTTGCGTGGCTTTTAGTCCTTTGGATTGGGATGGAGTGGGAATATTTTCCGCAGAGAGCTGATTTGCGATGCCAAGCTTGCTGTTCCCCTCAATAAACATTTGATAAATTCGCCGAACAATCGGCGCAGTGTTCGGGTCTGGCTCTAATCGGTGCTTATCCTCAAGAGACTTTTGATAACCGTAAGGCGGCACTGTTCCGATAAATTTACCGTTTAACTTTTTGGTATGCAGTGCGGTACGGACTTTTTTGGAAATATCCTTGGCGTACATATCGTTAATAACGCTTCGGAAAGGGGACAGGTCGTTGCCGCCGCTGTCCTCAAAGGTATCAATGCCGTCATTAACCGCAATGTAACGGACTTTTTTTGAGGGGAAATATTTTTCCAAATAATGCCCCGTCATAATATAATCTCGTCCAAGACGAGATAAATCCTTTGTCACAACACAGTTGATACGTCCGTTTTCAATGTCGGAAATTAACCGCTCAAAGCTTGGACGCTGAAAGTTTGTCCCGCTGAAACCATCATCTGCATAAACATCAGTCAAGTTCCAACCCTGTCCCAGTATGTAGCGCGTTAAAAAATCCTGTTGGTTCTGTATGCTTCCGCTCACGCCGTCATTTTCATCCTCACGGGATAAGCGCAAATACAGCCCAACATTAAATGTTTTTAGGTTATCCTTCATCTTCGTGTTCTCCTTTGTCAGATGGATAACCGCCTGTCTTTAGATGTATCGCAAAAGCCCGTTCTATTAGCTTTTGCAGGGTATCGCCCTCCAATTTGTACGCAATTTCAGCGACTTTATCATTAGGTGAAATGTTATCAGTTTTCATACACATCACCAAATTCTATTATGATATTTC
>CAZNYY010000325.1:0-3197 GCA_964577335.1 uncultured Oscillospiraceae bacterium
AAAGCAGATGTTCAAAAACAAGTTCCATACGATACCTTACAAAATGCGAGTTGTAGTAAGGATTCCATGGTCTGTCCGCCGTCAAAAAGTAAGCAAATGCGTTATGGTTTTCCATAACCCTTGCATTATACGGATAGTTGTCCTGCGGGCGCCTTAGTATTGGAATATCTATAAATCCTTTGTACGGGTCCTCCGTTCTTACGTTGTTTACCAGGGTGTGAAAATGCACAAGGTAATACGGAATTTGGTTACGCACCTCAATATCAGAGAAGTCATTCGGGTTTACCTTTGAAAAATCAATTGCCTGTATCGGTGCATTCATATCGGTTTCAAAAATAACTGTATACACCTTCTGTGTCACCCTGTCGTTTGCGGTTGCAACAACTTTGTAACCGTTCTTTACCTCTATTGCCGCCTCTGTAAAACCATCTGGCAGGCAAACCTTGTACGAGCCGCTTGGCGGCTTTATAATATTATTTTTAAATGTGTTTATGTTTACACTGCCGCTTTGCCCGCTTCGTGATAGGACGGTGATTGTGTTCATCACATTGTCAACATTATAGGCATTTGAAGTCACCGTGGCATCCGACAGCGGAGGCACATCATACAACTCAAGCTCCGCAACAGCGGGGAAACCTACGGCATTTGTGATATAAAGCCTAAAATACCTCGCCGTCACAGGGTATTCGAAGTAGCATTCATTTTTCTCGGTGACAGCCTTTTTAATGCCCGTTCTCTCTCCCACATATGCATCAGACCATGTTGCATTATCGTTTGAGTATTGCAGTGTGAAATTTGAAATTCTGTCCTCGTAATCATAGAAAACCGCTTTGTTAAAGGTTGTTTCATTGCCCAAATCCACCACAAGCCATGAGGGGCCGTTAAATGTTTGAGAGTTGCTCTCCCATTTGGAAAAATAATTTCCGTCAACAGCCTTTTCGGGCGTGTTAGGGGCTATATGGGATGATGCAGTTACCAATTTGTTGTTTGCAAGGTTGTAGCCTTGTGGCATATTCGTCCCTGTCAACACCAGTGTGGGAGCGCCCTGCCCGTTATCCTCGCTTGCTGCGCCTTCCTTTGAAAGGAAAATTTCTCCGCCCGAGGGGCTGTAATCTTCCGTTGAGATTACAAATGTTGCATATTCCCCGTTAAGGCTTTTAATATAATCCGTAACGTCTATTCTGTGTACGCCCTGTATATTGTTTTTAAGCTGTACAATGGGTCCTCCCCCATACGCCGCAGAAGGTATAACGTTTGAACCGTCCTTGTTGTTTCCGTAAGCATTGTTCCATGTAATACCCGGCACTTCCGCACCCGAACCCGTGCCTTCCTCCCATGACAGGTCGTCGTCACTTCCGACAAGCCCGAACACCTTGAAATTTCTGCCTGTGGCACCCGTTGATGTCACTTCAAGATAAGCCGTATCTGCCTGGGAGAGGGCAAAGTATGAAAACTGGATATAGATTTTCATGTTCCAGTGTTTTAGGTCGCCAACACTTCCCACTCTCGTTGCCAAGGTATATTCGCTGCCATAGTTGTAATTAGCAAGTTCTGCCAAGGCACTGCTGCCACGCTTTATGGCAGCATCCCCCGAGGTTGTTATTCTAAATTCCTCAACAACAGGCTTTGGTATTAACTCTATGGTGTGGTCACTGTACACCGATGGGTTTGACTGTACCGATGCACGAACCACTATAGCCCCCGGCACAGCAGCACTGCCGACAGTGAGTTTTCCGCTGTTTTCCTCAATATTAACTCCCGCATATGCCCCTCCAAGCGACCATATCACACTTTGGTTAGGAACAATTACACCGTCCGCATTTCTTACCACTGCGGTGAAGGTTCTCTCTACGCTGTTTTCTCCCGCCTCGGGAATAATAATCTGTGCGGGCATTTCGCCAAGCGCCACCTCGGCGGGTTCACCTATTATGTTGGTGTCAAAAAGCAAATTAAGTGCGGGCGCAATTTTTTGTGCCCCTCTTGAAGCCGCTCCCTCTTTAGAGAAAATTTCAAGCAAGCCGCCCGTGTCCTCCGCCGCAAGAATGAATGTGGCGGTTCCGCCATAAAGGCTATTTACATAGTCCGTCACATCAACTTCAAAAATTCCCGTCCGCTCCATTGCCAAAACCGCCAAAGGCTCTCCCCCGAAAACCTGTTCCTCTTTCGGAAAAATAGTTGCGTTATCATTCCCCGGGGCATTGTTCCATGTAATTTCATTCTCTGCCCATGAATGGTCAGCAGAGTTTAACAGACCGTAAACTCTTATATTGGCATCGCTTGGCCTGCTAACAGCAAGCCTTAGCTTCGCATCCGCGGCACTTGCCATGCTGTCATAATAAAATTTGATATAGCTTTTTTCGTTATAATGCGGCTCGGTAACCCTGCCTGCCCTTACATGGAGGGTGTCAGCACCCCCAAAGTTACTGTCCTCATACTCTTTTGCCGTCATATCTCCATGGTTTATTCTGGCATCCGAGGTAGTGGTAAGCTGTATCGGCTCTATACCATCGGGCAGGGTAATCACTGCTTCCTTTAGTTCTATTGTTTTTTCGGCATATTTGTTTATGTTCACGGCGGCGGTAGCCCTGATTGTAACAAAACCCGCTTCCGCCATGTTGCTAACCGCAAATTCTCCCGTATCCGCATTTATCGAAACCCCGTGATTATTTGTACGGATACTCCACAAGGCGCCCTCGTCATGCATTATTTCCCCGTCCTCATCACGCAAAACCGCTGTGGGACCGTAAAGAGCATCCTCCGTGTTTGCACCCGGTATCTCTATATCGCTTGGCATACTCTCGATACTAACCGTCCCTATATTGTCCGTGGGGAAGGCAAGTGTAAGCTGGGGCGCATTCCTTGTTTCCCCCTCCGCCGCCGCTCCTTCTTTGGACAGTATGAATACTGTCGGTCCCTTATTGGCGGATACTATTATAAATGTACCTTTTTGCCCCTGAAGGCTTTTAATATATTCGGTTACATTTACCGTGTAATTTCCCGCTGCCACATCTGAAATAGTGGCTATAGGTGCGCCACCGAACACCTCGTCGGTAATCACCTGCGGGTCGGTTGCGGGGGCTATGGGGTGACTGTCCCTGTTTACAGGGGCATTGTTCCATGTAATACCCACAGTGCCCTCCCCCGTGCCCCCGCCGCTGCCCACCGCCCCCGACTGCACCGTATCCTCACCAACAACC
>CAZNYY010000326.1:0-3193 GCA_964577335.1 uncultured Oscillospiraceae bacterium
CGGGATACAGGCGTGACGGAAAAACCGTTTTGTATGACGGAAGAACGGGCGAGGCGTTTGACAATCTTGTTACGGTCGGATATATGTATATATTAAAGCTTTTGCATTTGGTTGACGATAAAATTCACGCACGTTCAACGGGGCCGTATTCACTGGTTACCCAGCAGCCCTTGGGCGGAAAGGCGCAGTTTGGAGGTCAGCGTTTTGGTGAGATGGAGGTTTGGGCACTTGAGGCGTATGGTGCAGCCTACACCTTGCAGGAGATACTCACCGTAAAATCGGATGATGTTGTGGGCAGGGTTAAAACCTATGAAGCTGTTGTAAAGGGAGAAAATGTTCCCCAACCAGGAATTCCGGAATCGTTTAAGGTTCTCATAAAAGAACTTCAGAGCTTAGGACTGGATGTCAAGGCTTTGTCGAGAGATATGTCGGAGGTTGTGTTAAGCGAGTCAATTGATGATGATATTGAAGAGATTAGCCTTGAAGATTTAAGGGTTGAAATGTCCGCCGAGCAGCGTGATGACGGTCTTGAGGAGAAAGGCTTTTCTGAGATTGACGAGGACGATATTCTGCTTAGTTCCCTCGGAATAGATGATGATGACGAGGAAGAGGAGACGGACGCAGAGGATATCGATGATTTTTTGGAAGAGGAAGATTTTGACGACGAGGACGACGATTTTGATGAAGAGGATGACGAGGAGGATTTCTAATCGGGCGCATTTGTCGGGATGTGTGTAAATTAGTTAGAGAGGAAGGTAATTCCTATGCTGGAGTTTAATTCATTTGAAGCGATACAAATAGGGCTTGCTTCGCCGGAAAAAATTCGTGAGTGGTCACGCGGTGAGGTGAAAAAGCCTGAAACTATAAATTACAGAACCTTAAAGCCCGAGAGAGATGGTTTGTTTTGTGAGCGTATTTTCGGTCCCACAAAGGACTGGGAATGCCATTGCGGAAAGTATAAAAGGATTCGTTTTAAGGGCATTGTGTGTGACAGGTGCGGGGTTGAGGTTACCCGTGCAAAGGTAAGACGTGAGAGGATGGGGCATATTGAGCTTGCTGCATCCGTAAGCCATATATGGTATTTTAAGGGCAGTCCCAGCAGACTTGCGCTTATGCTAAACATCTCCCCCGGGGAGCTTGAGAGGGTTTTATATTTTGCAGCGTACATTGTTATTGACCCCAGTGACAAAACTGACCTTATCAAGGGGCAAACATTAAATGAAAAAGAATACCGTGAGCATCTTGAAAAATTCGGAGATATATTCAGAGCCGGGATGGGTGCGGAAGCGGTAAAAGAATTGCTTTCCGAAATAGATTTGGATGAGCTTGCGTCGCAGCTTCGTAAGGAAATCGAAGATTCACAGGGGCAGAAAAAGGTGCGCCTTATAAAAAGGCTGGAGGTTGTTGACGCTTTTAGAACTTCCGGTAACAGACCCGAGTGGATGATAATGGACGTGGTTCCTGTTATACCGCCGGAAATTCGCCCAATGGTTCAGCTTGACGGCGGACGTTTTGCAACATCCGACTTAAATGATTTGTACAGAAGGGTAATAAACAGGAATAACCGTTTAAAAAGGCTGCTTGATTTGGGAGCGCCCGATATAATTGTAAGAAACGAGAAAAGGATGCTGCAGGAGGCGGTTGATGCGTTGATTGACAACGGCCGCCGTGGCAGACCCGTGACGGGACCGGGGAACAGACCCCTAAAGTCGCTCTCTGATATGTTAAAGGGTAAGCAAGGGCGTTTTCGCCAGAACCTTTTGGGAAAACGTGTTGACTATTCGGGACGTTCCGTTATAGTGGTGGGACCCGAACTTAAAATTTACCAATGCGGACTTCCGAAGGAAATGGCGCTTGAACTTTTTAAACCCTTTGTGATGAAAAAACTTGTAAACAACGGATATGCACACAATATAAAAAGTGCAAAGAGAATGGTAGAGCGGGTGCGCCCCGAGGTATGGGATGTTTTGGAGGAAGTTATAAGCGAACACCCTGTGCTTTTAAACCGTGCGCCCACACTTCACAGGCTTGGAATACAGGCGTTTGAACCGGTTTTAGTTGAAGGCAGAGCGCTAAAACTCCATCCCCTGGTGTGTACGGCTTACAATGCCGACTTTGATGGTGATCAAATGGCGGTTCACGTACCCCTCTCACCCGAGGCACAGAGTGAAGCAAGGTTTTTGATGCTGTCAGCCAACAATCTTTTAAAACCCCAGGACGGGCGCCCTGTTGCCGTGCCGACACAGGACATGGTTTTAGGGACATATTATCTTACGATACAAAAGGAAGGGGAAAAGGGCGAGGGCAAATACTTTTCGTCGTTTACCGAGGCAATTCTTGCCTATGAAAACGGTGATGTTGGTTTGCATGCACCTATAAATGTAAAATCAGAAAAGGAAATAGACGGTCAACTGCGCTCGAAAACAATTAAAACTTCTGTAGGGCTTATTATATTTAATGAGGTTATTCCGCAGAACTTGGGCTTTGTTGACAGGAGCGACCCTGAGCATGAATTTGACCTTGAGGTTACATTCCTTGCGGACAAGAAGGCGCTTGGAAACATTGTGGACAGGTGCATAAAGGTAAACGGAATAACTGAAACCGCTATTTTGCTTGATAAGGTGAAGGCGCTTGGGTTTAAATACTCGACCAAGGGTGCAATAACAATCAGTATATCCGATATGGAAATACCGGAGAGTAAAAAGACATATATCAGCGATGCGGAGGATCAAATCGACAAAATTCAAAAAATGTTCAGGAGGGGAACCCTCACAAATGAGGAAAGGTACACAAGGGTTATAAAAACATGGGAGGAAACCGTGGGCAATGTTACGAATGCGCTCATGGAAAACTTGGACAACTTTAACCCCATATACATGATGGCACATTCCGGTGCGCGCGGAAGTATAAATCAGATAAGACAGCTTGCCGGTATGCGCGGACTTATGGCAAATACTTCGGGGCGTACTATGGAAATTCCCATCAGGTCCAGTTTTAGGGAGGGGCTTGATGTTTTGGAATACTTTATTTCAACCCACGGCGCACGTAAAGGACTTGCGGATACGGCGCTGAGAACGGCGGACTCGGGATATTTGACGAGAAGGCTTGTTGACGTTAGTCAGGATGTTATTATAAGGGAGGATGACTGCGGGACTGACAAGGGCATTGAAGTTAGCGATATAATGGACGGCTC
>CAZNYY010000327.1:0-3158 GCA_964577335.1 uncultured Oscillospiraceae bacterium
CGGCAATTCTACCGCCTGGGTTTAAAACTTCGGTCGTGTCCAAAACCGCCTGCCGCAAAATTTCAAGTTCGTCGTTGACCTCAATTCTGATAGCTTGAAAAGTTCTCTTTGCGGGATGGGGACCGTCACGTCTTGCCCCTTTGGGGATTGCGGCTTTTATTATATCAACCAATTCACCTGTGGTTCTTATATCACCGCCCTGCCGCCTCTCTACGATAAACTCCGCTATTCGTTTTGCCCAGCGCTCCTCGCCGTAATCCTTAATAATTTTGCAAAGCTTGTCCTTGCTATATGTATTTACCACCGTAAACGCCGAAAAATCCGAGCCTGCATCCATCCTCATGTCCAGCGGTGCATCCTGCATATACGAAAACCCCCGCTCGGCCTCATCAAGCTGGTGTGACGACACCCCAAGGTCCATTACTGCCCCGTCAATACCTAAAATATCAAGGTCATTCAAATGCGCTTTAATGTCCTTAAAATTGCCGTTTTTAAGCTTGAATTCTCCGCCCAAAAGCGAAAGCCGCTCCCCCGCTGCTTTAATTGCGTTCATGTCCCTGTCAATACCTATAACCCGACCGCCCAGCTTAATAATTTCAGCGCTGTGCCCGCCACCTCCCAAGGTCATGTCCACATATGTTCCGCCCGGTTGTATCATAAGTCCGTTTATGGTTTCATCTTTAAGTACACTTACATGTTCAAAGTTCACTTAACATCCCTACCTTTCAAATTTGGAAAGGTTGGCTGCGGCCTCTTCTATGGTCAGCGCATCCTCGTCACTATTATATGAATTCCATCTCTCGCTGTCCCAAATTTCGACCCGTGAAATTGCGCCGATTATAACGACGTCCTTTGAAATTGCCGCATGTTCACGAAGCTGCGAAGGGATAAGTACCCTTCCCTGCTTGTCCGTTTCACATATAATCGCACCGGACGAGAACATACGAAGCAGGCGGCGTGCATCGGCATTATGGTCAGGCATTGCCATCAGCCGTGCAGCAAAGTTTTCCCATTCCTGGTTTGAGTAAACAGTTAGGCAACCCTCATAACCCCTTGTGATAACAAAACCGTCACCAAGCTGCTCCCTAAAACGTGAAGGCATAATAACCCTACCCTTAGTGTCAATAGTATGTGAATATTGACCTGTAAACACGCCTCCACCTCCCCACTTCAAACCACTTTACTCTACTTTCACCCACTTTTCTTAAATTCTACCCTATTTCCATATTAATTTCAATAGTTTTTTGAAAAATAGTTAAAATATTTTTAAATTGTTGTTTGTTGTTGCTGACCAACCTAAATGACAAATGTTGCTGACCAACCTAAATGACAAATCTAACCACCCTAAATGAGAAATTTGCTGTTTTTCTTGATTTTTGCCCTTTTGGCTTTGAATTGGTTCACATAATACCGAAAACGAAAGACGGCTTTAACGCCCGTTAAATTTGAGCGTTAAAACCGTTAAGAAGCGTTAAGAAATGAAAATATCCTGAACAAATCCGTTAAGCTTAATACATAAGGCGCGTTCTTGAAAACCTTTTTATTTTATGCTATAATCGCCTCGACCCTGAGCAGTCATCCTTCATAGGCAGGGGGCGAATGCTTTGACCAAAGCGGAACAAATAACTCATGATTTAACTATATCCTTACTTTCAGCAATATGCGGGGATACAACTCCAAGTGAATATGCAGAAAAATATTTTGAATTGACCAAGTCTTTCCATCCCTGATGAGTTAATTGACAATTTAAAAAAATATTATATGATAAACTTAGAAATTCTAAACAGTTTTGCGATAAAAGCCTTCCCGACACGCTCAGTGAGTTTAATTACCACTATGAACAATTAAATAAAAGACGCCCACGAAAGAGCGTCTTTGTATTGAGTTTATGTTGTTTTATTGTAAGGCAAACCATATTCCGCCTGTGCCGTCATACTTAGCACCATATACTACCTTGGGGTTGGTGTCATTTTGATTCACTTCAAAAACAGCATATCCTTCGGCATTCCCCCCGGCATAGAGTTCTGTACGCAATGTGGGTTCAGGTGCAACGACAGAGCCATAGCTATATTTTTCATTGTTGCCGCTGAAACAATCAAAATCTATTGGACTTACAGATACGGATTTGTCGTCTTCCACCGACAATACTGAAACGGCAATTTTAGCCACAATATATTCCTTACCTTCATCAGCGACCCTGTTAAACATATTTGCTTCCTTTACCATATTTGCAGCGTCTGCCCCACGTATGGTTTCAGTTACTCGTACAGCCACGCTGTACTTACTTATATAGTTATCAACATTGACAGTTTGAACTGTGTTGACCGGTGCTGGATTTTGGCGTGAAAACTCTCCCGCTTGTGCGACGGGTGCAGTGTTCCCCACTTCAGCACGATTTAATTCAGCATTCCAGTTTACAGGCACACCTAAAGCATCACCCATGGCACGCAAGGGCAAATACGTCCTTCCCTCCACAACCAAGGGAGGCGGGTCAGAAGTAAATATACTCCCGTTTACCAAGACATCAAACCCTGCCGGTTCTGCAACGTAGCTTACCCCGAACACCACTCCACCACAAAGAATTGCACCAACTAAAAAGCCGCTAATGAATTTTTTCAACCTAAAATCCTCCTTTTAGTATGAATTTTGCATTGTTTACCAAATCATACCACGGCAAAAGCCTTTTGTCAAGCGTTAAATGACCTTAAATACATACTATGGCAATCCCCAATCGAATATTATATTTTAGCCAGCTGTGGGTCTTTCGAAATGCTTGCCCGTTTTAATGTAAAACTTCAATTTTAAATTTGTTATTCCATTGCAACTTTAACCGCTTTACCTGTTTCCATAGACTCGTTTGCCGCAAGCCCAAAAGCTACCGAACGGAAAGCATCTTCATATGGCGAGAGGATTTTTGAGCCGTCACCGGAAATAACCGCCTCAAGAAAAGTCCTGTCACATTCTATTCCCACATTCACATCATTTTCATATACAACAGCATCATCGGAAGCGGCACTAAGGCTTCCGTCACCTTTAATTATAAGGTCACCCACTGCATTTTCCTCTTTTGCACTTTCGCCGTAAACCTTGAAATCTGACAAAAGAGCCATGTCTCCTCGTCTTCCAAGGGAACTGAAGGTTGTTTTTGAATCAAAAGC
>CAZNYY010000328.1:0-3137 GCA_964577335.1 uncultured Oscillospiraceae bacterium
GTCCGCCACCGTACGCAGCAGCAAAGGCGCAGACATAGACGGCGCCTGCGGCCAACTGCGTAATAAGTTTGTCGGGGATAATACCCCCGTATCCAGTGATAAAAAGCCTTAAAAACCACAAGATACAGGGGTATAAGCAGCAAAAATAAATCGCCCCGACATTTAGAAATCTTTGGGCACTAAATTCACTATGCACCCTCAACATCAAATAACAGAATTGATATTGAGGGTGCATAGCAAAAGCACCTTAGACCGCACGCTACCCCAATGTCAAGAGCCGTTTTTCAGGGGCAACCGCACGCACCTACTATGTCAAGTTAGATTTTAAAAACAACCCCATATTATCACTATAATAAAACATATTCAAGTGAGAAATCAATACAAAAAAAAGATATAAGAACATAAATAATCGGTGGCGAGAGATAATCTTGCTACCGGTTTTTTTATTTAACACTAAAAAGTTATTGACAAATGTCAAATATGGTGTATAATGATAATTGACATATGTCATAAAGTGTGCAAGGAGGTGTTGAAAATGCCACGAAGAGATGGAACAGGTCCATTAGGACAAGGCGCATTAACCGGTAGAGGTTTTGGTTTTTGCAGTACAAAAAAAGCAGAGCGTGAAGGTGCCTATGGTTTTGGAGCAGGGCTTAGACGCAGAGAATGCAGAAGGGCGTTATCTCGTGAGTTGCTGACTGTGCAAAAGGCTGCGTTAGAATCAAGACTTGAGGAAATTAACAGCCAATTAGACAAATAATTTTAAAGGTTAGAAGCGCAGGGGACGCCCTGCGAACTTCTATTTTAATACAAGAGGTGAATGTTATGGCAAGACCAAAAAAATGGAGAAAGGTATGCGGACTTCCTGAAACAAGCAGATTTGGACCTATGGGAAGGTTATACAGCGCTGATGTGTCAATGACAGTTGACGAATATGAAACTATCCGCCTTATTGATTTAGAGAGAATGAAACAAGAGGAGTGTGCCGAAAGTATGGGGGTAGCTCGTACTACTGTTCAGGCAATATACGAATCCGCCCGAAAAAAAATAGCGGATTCCCTTGTAAACGGAAAAATGCTTATCATAGAGGGCGGTGAATATACGCTTTGCGACGGGCATGGGGGCCGTTGCGGCGGCAGGGGCTGCCGTGGTCAAGGCAGAGGTGGAGCAAGGGTTTCAAAATAGATATGGGTTATACGGATAAGGTCATAGAGCATTTTATGTGTCCGCAGAATATAGGAACTATGCCGGACGCAGATGCTATGGGAGAGTTCGGAGATCTTGCTTGTGGAGATACGTTGACGGTATATTTAAAAGTCTTTGATAATCGCATTCAAGATATAAACTATATGGTTTTTGGTTGTCCAGCGGCAATAGCGACTTCAAGTATGACTTCGGTGCTTGCTAAAGGTAAAACCTTGGAAGAGGCTGAAAAAATTACCGATGAGGATATTGCTATGGCGTTAGGCGGGTTGCCTGAAAACAAAATGCATTGCTCAAATATGGGAGCAACAGCTTTACATATAGCAATAAAGAATTATAAAAAATGTCGATAGGTAAGGAGTAGAAAAATGAAAATTGCAATACCTATAAATGAAAAAACAATTACATCTGAAGTGAGTTCTTCCTTCGGGAGAGCGCCATATTATCTTTTATACGACGATAAGGGAAATAACGCTGTATTTATAGATAATTTAGTGGCGCAGAGTGCAGGCGGCGCGGGAATAAAGGCGGCGCAGCTGTTGCTTGATAACCAAATTGAAGTAGTTATCGCGCCCAGATGCGGTGAAAATGCGGCAAAAGTACTTGCGGGCGGAAATGTAAAAGTTTATAAAAATATTGCGGGCAGTGCCGAGGACAACATAAAAGCATATAAAAATAATCAACTTGAAACTTTAACGGAAATACATTCCGGATATCATAGTCATGGCAAATAAAAACATTGCCGTTTTAAGCGGCAAGGGCGGTACGGGCAAAACATTAGTGTCCGTAAACCTTGCTGCCGCAGAGAGCTGTTCATATTATGCCGACTGTGATGTAGAAGAGCCTAACGGCCACTTGTTTTTTAAGCCTCAAATAATAAATACTAAAAATATTTCAGTTAAAAAACCTGTTGTAGATAATTTGCTCTGTAACGGGTGCAAGGCTTGTGTCAGTTTTTGTAAATTTAATGCCCTTGCTTACGGCAAAGAGGTTATAGTGTTTGAGGATGTTTGCCATTCATGCGGTGGTTGTATGTTGGTATGTCCACTTAAAGCTATTTCCGAAAAGCAAAAAGGGATAGGTGTAATTGAAGAAGGGATTTCGCAAAATGTGAAGACAGTCAGCGGCAGGATGCATACGGGCGAAGCGTCAGGCGTTCCCATTATAAATGAACTGCTAAATATTATAAAAGACGCAAAGGAAACGGTTTTTATAGACTGTCCGCCCGGCAGTGCTTGCGTGGTAATGGAAAGCATAAAGGACGCCGATTATTGTGTTTTGGTGGCAGAACCGACAATATTTGGGGCGCATAATCTCGAGATGGTTTATAGCCTTGTAACACTATTTGATAAAAAATGCGGAGTGGTGCTTAATAAATGCGATGATAACTTTAATCCGTCTGAAGAGTTTTGTAAGAGAAAAAATATTGAGATACTTGCAAAAATCCCTTTCGATAAAAATTTGGGCGCGCTTAATTCTGACGGTAGAATTGCAGTACGGGAAAACCAAATATATAAGGATATGTTCAACTCGTTGCTGAGTAAAATCAAGGAGGCGGCAAAATGAAACAGCTCCTTGTGCTTAGCGGAAAAGGCGGAACGGGAAAGACAGCAATAGCAAGCGCTTTTATAAAACTATTTTGCGCGAAGGCTTATGCCGATTGCGATGTAGACGCACCTAATTTACATCTTGTAACCGGCTGGGAAACGCCGCCCAAAAAGAAAGACTATTACGGTATGCCAAAGGCAGTGATTGACACGAATAAATGCATTAAATGCGATAAGTGCAGACAATATTGCCGCTTTGACGCAATTAAAGCAAACGGCGCATATGCGGTTGACGAATTTGTCTGTGAGGGTTGCGGAGTTTGTGAATATGTCTGCCCTGAAAATGCTATATCGATGACTCCTGCCGTGTCGGGTGAATTGATGCTC
>CAZNYY010000329.1:0-3114 GCA_964577335.1 uncultured Oscillospiraceae bacterium
CGCCCTTTTCGGCTTTTATTGTATACACCCCTTCTGCGGCATCCGCCCTCAGCGTTAAAACACCCTGACTGTTTACAGAAAGCTTCGAGGGACCTTGCACGCTCCATGTAAACCCTGTTGCATCTCCGTCTATCTGTGCGCTAAGCTGTATCTGTGAAACCCTCGTGTTCGGCGGTTTCATCACCGTCGGCGGTGCCGAAATTTCTCCCTGTGCCGCCATAACAGGGAATAGATTAGCCCCCACGGCAAATATAATTGCTGCTACGAAAACAGCGGTCAGCCTTTTAATTGTCATTTAACATTCAACCTCCTTATTTGAACTAATTATAATGCTGAAATCAACTCATAACAATACTCATTTTCGGCAGTTTCATATCCACTTTTCGCTTTTTTACCCAAAAAGGTATGTGGTTATAGAGAAAAACCCCCGTTCAAAAGTTTGAACGGGGGTTTTGTAAATTACGGATGTGCATTATTCGCTGTCAAGTAGTGAAATAAAAATCTTTACAACTTCCATTGCCGCATTAACATTTGAAACAACCTTTGGGATAATAACGCTGTACCCGTCACCCATATCCAGTGCGGGATATATCGCATCCATCTCCGCCATTTGGCTTAAAAACTCATCACTGTATTTGCCGATAATAACCATCGGGTCGCCCGCCGCAATAACTAAATTCGTATGCTCAATATATGTTTCTTCGGATGTAAATACAACGTCTATTTTTGCACCTGCCATGTCCCCCGCCATATACAAATTCTTTTCCCACTCTGCATTGGGGATTAAAAACCGTATTAAACCAAGCTGCCTTGCAGAATATTTGTATATATATACAACGCAGCCTATTATGTTGTTTTCCTCATCAAAAAAAGTGTTTGTAACCGCACCCAAACCAAGCTCCCCAAGTGCCGAGGCGGGGATATAAGTCGTGTCATTTACCAGCAAAACATCCGCCCCTAAATCCACCGTTTCCCCTTCCCTGTCTATTTCGCTGCTGCCAATTGCAAGGCTTGCGGAAAAATCGGGGGTTTTAATTTTTATAATACCATTGTCCCAAATAATATTCTCATTTTCAACGCCCTTTAGGTTTAACACCTCCCTAAGAGGGGTGTAAACAATGCCGTTTTCTATAAACGGTTTGTTGGCGGCAGTAATTAACTTATTCTCAAGCACCATGTTTACCGTATTCACATCAATATCGGGCAAAAAATATCCGGGCATCATGTCAATTGAGTTCTCACCCGTAAGTTCTGGATAATCAATAACAATATCCTCACCCACAGTTCTGTAATTATAATCAAAGGTCACATTCATATCAATTTTCGTGTTTTGCGGGGTTAGCCCTTCGTTTATGGGCCATTTCAGCGCATTCATCAAATCATATATATTTGTATTTATATTAACCGCATAGTTTATATTTGACGGTCTGCTGTTCTCGTCCGTTGTCATATTAAAAACAAGCGCATCCTCTTCAAAAACCTGTACATCCGAAAATGCCGCAAAAAACTCATTTATGTCCTCTCTTATTTGCGTCTGTATTTCTTCACTGCTTGAGGAATTTATATAAGAAACCCCCGTACCAAAATACTCACCCACACCAAGGGCAATTTGCCTGATAACTTCTTTTAAAAGCACCTCACTCATAACAGCGGAAAATTGCCCGTCGTTTTCAGTCAAACCAAAACCGCTCTCGTTTAAACTTTTGCTGACATTTTCGCTGATGGCATTTATCATGCTACCGTCAAGCAGTCCCGCAAACCCTCCCATGGCGTTCATCCCGCTGTGAATAGAGGGGTACTGCATATCTACTACATTGTATTTATAGTCATAATCAGATTTTAAAATAATAAGTACTTTGGGAACATTTCTGTCCGAAAAATCGGTATTTATCCAACAAGAAACACCCAGCGGCTCATCGACCGAATTTGACAAAACCATGTC
This sequence comes from uncultured Oscillospiraceae bacterium, assembly GCA_964577335.1. Classification (GTDB taxonomy): domain Bacteria; phylum Bacillota; class Clostridia; order UMGS1883; family UMGS1540; genus CAZNYY01. Next base: position 1,943 of record CAZNYY010000329.1, read on the forward strand.
CCACTGCATTTCAACCTTTTTTGCGTCCTCGTTTGTCTTGTATTTTATGTCAAACTCCGCACTTAGCTTGTCAAGGGGCATCCCGGCAAATGCCTTCACCAGTTCTTCGCTTAGGGGTTCCTCAAGCGCCGTTTCAACCCTGAATTTAAGCTCCCCGCAGGGGACCCCCATCAAAGTACCTGGCGCCAAACCAAAACCGCCGAAAAAAATTGAAACCACCGTCATTAAACTTAGCATACTAAGCATCATAAAATTTCCTCCCTGCCGCATTATTTGTAATAATTTTATCACGAAAACATTATGACCGCAAGACCTTTTCATGCCTATTTACAAACTATTTACAACATTTCATTTACATTTGTTTGTATTTATTGTACAATAAATACAATATAAATACATGGAGGATAAGTATGGACCTTTCAGTTTTCAGAAACATTTCATACGGAATGTATGTACTTGGCGCAAACGATAACGGGCGGTATACGGGCTGTATTATAAACACCGTAATTCAGATAACAAATGAAGAGCCGAAGATTGCAATAAGCCTAAACCACGACAACTACACCTATGAAGTTATAAAAAGGGAGAGGAAATTCAGTATTTCGATTATCCCCGAGGAAGTGGACCCTGATGTAATAAAGGTTTTCGGGTTTCAGACGGGGAAGAATACTGACAAATTTTCGTGTTTTGCCCATGACAGTGCAGAGCAGCTGCCAATCTTTTCAAACAACTTTTGCGGCAGCCTTGCGTGCGAGGTTTTGGAAATGGTTGATTGCGGAACACATGATGTGATAATTGCAAAGGTTTTATGCACAGCCGCAGGGAACACCCAAAAGCCTATGACATACGCTTATTACCACAATGTAATAAAAGGGAGGGCGCCCAAAAACGCCCCCACATACCAATCGGAAAATATTAAAGACAAAAGTGATGCTTATGTTTGCGAACTGTGCGGATATGTTTATGAAGGCGACATCACAAAAGAGCCTGACGGGTATTGCTGCCCTGTTTGCGGTGCGCCGAAAACTTTGTTTAAAAAATTATAATCTATGTATCCTCACGCCGTATAAGTGCCGGGGTGGGTGTTGGCACAGGGTCATCGGCCGATGCGCCCCGCCCCCCTTCGCACCCTCGGAACATGGTCAAAATTACTGTAAGCAGCACTGCCGCCG
>CAZNYY010000330.1:0-3108 GCA_964577335.1 uncultured Oscillospiraceae bacterium
ATTTGAACGAAACTCCGTTTTCATGCGATTTGCCAGTTCAAGAACCGAGTTTTGCTCGTCAAGCTTTTTTTGCTGCTCGTTGTAAAGACGCAAATGCAGATAAAAGCACACGCCAAGTACCGTACTTGCCGCCGCAATACTGCTGATAACATCAATTAAAACCTCCCTCTCATGGGTGTATTTTGTAACCCATTCGGGGTACAGATAACATATTATGCAAACCGCAATATAAAGCAAAATCTCAAAAGCCGAAAGAAAAATCGCCTTTTTCCCTTCAAGCATGAAAACTGTAAAAACCACGGCAAATACACAAAATGCGGGCATTCCGCTGTGATAACCGTTTGAGGAAATGAAAATAAGCGGAAAAAGCAATATAAAAATACCCACAATCGTAATTGTATAACAAATCTGATACCGCCCCGTTTGCAAAGAAAAAACCAGTAAAGAAAAGGACAGCACCGCCACGGCGATATTGCCTGTAATATTGATAAACCCGCTGTTATTTATAAATGCAAAGAAACTCATAACAAGGCTAATCACCGTTCCGCCCATTGCAAGTACATGAAATAGGCGAACACGCAAATCAAGCTGCGGAGAAAAATATGTATTGGTAAACCGCTGAAACAACGATATGAATTTTCCCTTTTGGTTGGGCATAACATCAAACTCCTTGGTTGGTTTTTGTTATAAAAACCTATCACTCAATTATAGTAAGTGTTGTTGTTCCGTTCCTCAGGTCGGTTTCATAGCTGTAAGTACCTGCCTCGTGAATAACTCTTTCTTCGGGGGTGCCTTCGGCAATCACCGCACGCTCATCAAAATGGCGGGAATAATTAAGCGTTAAACCATCCTCACTCAATTTTACTTCGTCAGTCATGTAGGTTGAGCCCATAAAAGTTTCAGTCGGCAACGGCAAGTATATTTCTTCTCCTTCCGCCACTTCACCGCCAGATTTATACACAAGACGTATTAAAGCGGCGGGGCGGGGTCCTCCTATATCTCCAATAAGAATTGTGCATAGGGGCGTTTCCATGACCTCTGCATAGCCAATCTCAGACCTTGCCTTGCTTAAAGATTTTTTGTATGCCGTTTGATTAAAGGGATGTTTGGGAAAGGCGGCATCAAAATCTTCCTTGGTAAACACTCCGCTATCAATCAGGCTTTCGTATAGGGTCGTCGCTCCCGAATGTTTAATGTAAGAAAAAAGTGCGGCAGATGTAATATTAATCATATCCTCACGGCTAAAATTTTCTTTGTCAATGTTTTGAGGCAGAATGTCACATAACTCCGCCAATTCCCATGGATTATCCCATGAAAAATCCCTATTATACAGGTCTGAAAATCTCAACGCACGCAGGGTAAATGTTAGATACATTTCCGTCCTAATAAAACTTTCCCCGTCAAATAATGTTTCTGACACTCCGTTTGTAAGGCGGTTGTCGTAGGCATATGAAACATACCCGTCCGCCCAAGGGGGAACATCCGAAAACGGGTGGGTTTTTCCGTAATTTTCAGCCTCTTCATCCTTGCCAAGCATGCGGACAAGCATGACGAGTGCCTCTATTCTGTTTGGGGTACTGTCTAAATCAAAATTTGTTGTCCCGTCATCATTCGTGCCTACACCTTTTAATAAGCCCAATTCCTCAAGCCGCAAAGCAAGAGCATCCTCTGCCACGGCTGTAAAGCACAGTGACAGGCACATTAAAATGCACAGGAAAACCGATAATATTCGTTTCACAATTTCTCCCCCTAAAATTATAACTTTGCAGTTTCATTAATATTACTTTAATTGTATCATAAATAATCATATTTTTATATGACTTTAGGTTTATTTGTGGTATAATTTATTATATATTTACTTTATCTGCCTGAAGGAGGTTACAAGATGCAATTAATGAACCGCTTTAAAAAACAAAAAAATACGCTTGATGTTTTGTTTAAAAAAAACAAAGAGCCTATCTTGATGTATAATGCAAACCTATTGTCAACGTTTATTATTGCAGGCATAATAGCGATGTTTGTTCCTATACTTTTCAGCCCTTTTAGCGGAAGCAAAGCAAGATTAATCCCTGTATACCTGTTGTCAATAGCACTTTTCTTATTTGCATCTTTACTGTTTCGCTTAAAACCGCTTAAAAAATATTCGTTACTGGGGGTATATTTAATATTTTTCGGTACCTTTTTGTTTGCCATTTACCTAAGCATTATAAATTCACCCGGGCAGCGTGCCACCATTATCCTCGGGCTGTTTTGCCTTTTCCCCATGTCTGTTATTGACAGACCGTACAGAGTTAAATTGTTTTCCACCGGGTTTTATATTCTCCACACGGTTTTGGCGTTTAAGTTTAAGGGAAACGCTTTGGGGGTTGATGATACGGTCAACTGCTTTTGTTTTTTGATGTTGGGTAATGCGGTTGGGGAAAAGCTGATACAAATTCGCCTGGAAGCATTTGAATCAAAACGCCTGCTTATAGTGGAGAAGGAAACGGATGATTTAACGGGACTGAAAAACCGAGGTAAACTGTTTCAGTTTATCAGTGAATTGGACGAGGGCAGTGCGCCGTCCGGTGTAATAATGATGGATATTGATGATTTTAAAGAATATAACGATCGGTTCGGTCATGCGGCGGGGGACAAATTGCTGTATCACGTTGGCAGTTTATTGATGCGCTACGAAGAAATGTTTAATATTCAGTTTTTTCGGTATGGCGGCGAGGAGTTTACCGGTTTGGCATGGGGATATAGTTTATCCGAACTGCAATGTATTGCGGAAGTTCTGAAGGTTTCTGTAAACAGTATGACCGATTGCCATCAGAAGGTTAGTGTAAGCATTGGCATTGCGGATTGTAATACAAAAAGCTTTGGCTGCTGCCAAAAATACCTTGAATTTGCGGACAGGGCTTTGTACAGAGCAAAGGCCGAGGGGAAAAACAAAGTGGTGAGCTTTAATGAGGCAATCGACGGTGACCGCTTAACGCTTTAAAGCAGTATATTACTTTTAAAAAATGTTGATACTAAAATAGCATGGAAATTAACGTGAAAAATCATGTTATGCCTCCGGCGGAATTTACTGCGCCGCCGAAATTTTCGCCCAAAGGCGAAACGGCG
>CAZNYY010000331.1:0-3102 GCA_964577335.1 uncultured Oscillospiraceae bacterium
AAGATTGAAAACGCAAATGTCAAAGAGATGTTTGCGTTTATTTTTTACAGCAGGACTAAAGTGGCGGCATATTTGAAAAAAAACAGAGAGCAGATAGAAGTATGCTGTGTCAAATACTACGTCCCCTTGACACTACGCTTCCTTGACAACTTGACACGCCCTTTGACATGAATTAACTGTTTTATGCTTGACAGAAATATATTATATTGTACGGTGTTTGATTATGTGCAAATTTATTGTAAACGGGATTGACAGCATTTGGACAAAAGCGCCTTATTCCATTTAGTTTTAAATAACGTAAAAATTGGAGGTTGTTATGGTTAAAAAAATTGTTGCATTGGGGGTGGCGTTAGTTGTGGTCTTTGTGTTGAGCGCGTGTATCGATCCATACCGTGATGAAACAAATGAGCTTGTTTATTTGGATCATTTTGTAGTGCAGCTTCGGGCGGACGACGGATATGCGGTGATAGTGGATTACACGGAGCTTGGCATGGAGCAGGAAATCCTTGTGGTGCCTGCATACGTTGACGGACTACCTGTAGAGCAGTTTGGTTCACAAATAGGTTACTACGGATATTCGAAATTCAAAAGCGAAAATGCAAAAAAAATATATTTTCCGTATACGTTGAAGTTTTTTTATCGTGCTTGTTCTCGTAGGAACATGCCTTTACTTGAAGAGTCGGTTTTTGCGACAGGGGATGCCGAGAATTTTGATCGATTTAGCGTAAAGGTCTCCGTGGCCCCAAGCCCATTTTTTGAGCTACGTAACACCGAATCAGGAGTTACGTATGATGGTGACCATTATTACTATGAGCCAAATTTAATATATAACTTTAACTATGCAAACAGCCCCAATGGAAAATATTATTGGATAGACAGGATAGACGCAGAAAGTGTGTATGCATTGCCCCAAGCCCCGTCAAGGGAAAGTTTTGAGTTTGCGGGTTGGTACACCGACGAGAACTGCACGGCAGAATGGAACGGAGAGATTGTAAGGCTGCCCGAGACATTGGAAATTTACGCCGGCTGGAATGAGATTGCCTAATATATGATTGGTATTGATTAGATTAAGGAAGGATACACAGATGAAAGATAATGTTATACACAAAAACCTGTTGGCTTGCCTATTGGCAATAGTGTTGGCGGCAGGGTGTTTGGGAGCACTTTCTACAGACAGAACATATGTCAAGGGGACGTAGTACTTGACATGGTTAAAATTTGAGGATTGACAAAAACTGTCATATCATATATAATTCAAATATAAATTAAAATTAAAGTTTATAAAGTCTAACAAAAGAGTAAGAAATTTAATAGTCTGCTAATATACAATAAATATTAGGTGGTGGAATGGTTTGTAAGATTGTAACGCAAATGTCAAAGGGATGTTTGCGTTTATTTTTTACAGCAGGACTAAAGTGGCGGTATATATAAAATAAATCAGAGAGCAAATAAGAATATGCTGTGTCAAATACTACGTCCCCTTGGCATGATTGTTACGTTTTGACAAGCATAGCTATACCGGATCAGGTATATACAATATATAATAATGCGTTTTATAATTGCACCAGCCTGGAAAGCGTTGTTTTTGGCACAAACAGCGGGTTGGGTTACATAGGAGATTCTGCGTTTTACAATTGCAGCAGCCTGACAACCATAACAATTCCCGACAGGGTCGGTATCTACAATTCATATCCCGAAAAAGCGGGAAATTGAGTTTAAAATGAACAGAAGAACATGGGCAAAAGAGGATAATCCATGGAATAATAGAGTAGAGAAATAATTAAATTTGGGGTGTAAAAGGATATGTATAAAAAACTAGTTTATATGGGAATCGCATTAGTAATGCTTTTCTCGCTGGCGGGATTATCCGCCTGTGATAATTTTGACCTTGCGGCGTATAAGACGACTGCCAAAACGGCCATTCAAAATCATGCAGATGCCAAAACACAGGTAAACAATTATTCCGCAGATGGTCTAGCTGAAATAGCTGAAATCGTAACTAACGGCAAAGCGGAAATAACTATGGCAAGCGATAAGTCTGCCGTGGATACGGTGAAAGAAGATGCGATACAAGCTATTAACGATGTGCCGCAAAAGGAGGAAACTTTGATTTTTCCGTCAGTCTTAGAAGACTTTAACTTAGATGAGTTTACGGAGGCATTCTTTGAAAATTACACTCTAATTTTAGTGCCGTTTGAGTGGCATTATCTGTTGTACGGGAATTTAGATTTTTACACAGTGTTTGTTGATAACGGCAAGTTGAATTTTCTTATAGAAGTTACTTGTCCACACGGTGGGGGAGACGAAGCCATTGATATGCGAATGTTTGCGGTTGTTGTCCCGAAAACGATATTCAATAATTACGAGCTTGGGGAAAGCAAAATTTTTGAAGCCTACGATTTTAGCGGAGCTGAACCTGCCGAAAACAATAGAAATTGGTTGAGTGAAATTGAAGAAAAAAGCATAGAGCATAGAGTGTCCTATGTTTTTCGCGGACTTAGCTTTGGAGACTACGGACAACTCAAAAAGCCGATAGGCGACATAACTGCAATATCATCGACACAAAGTCTACAAGAATACTTTACTATTTAATCCAACAATGCCTGCTTGCAAAAATTAGCAAGCGGCTATTACGGTCAGAAGAGACTTGAAAATCAAGGAGAAACACTTTATGAATAAATTATTTTCTAAAAAACGGATAAGCCTCGCAGTTATTTTGCTTGTTTGCGTCTTTTCAGTTGTATTGGTGCTTTTTGTCAAGGGGACGTAGTACTTGACATGGTTAAAATTTGAGGATTGACAAAAACTGTCATGTCGCATATAATTCAAATATAAATTAAAAATTAAAGTTTATAAAGTCTAACAAAAAAGTAAGAAATTTAATAGTCTGCTGATATATAATAAATATTAGGTGGTGAAATAGTTTGTAAGATTGAAACGCAAATGTCAAAGAGATGTTTGCGTTTATTTTTTACAGCAGGATTAAAGTGGCGGCATATTGAAAATAAATCAGAGCAGATCTAAATTATTCTGTGTCATGTCCCCTGGACATAAAAATTGAAAATTGGAGGTCGAAAGTGAAAAAAGCAGTAAAAGTAATGG
>CAZNYY010000332.1:0-3100 GCA_964577335.1 uncultured Oscillospiraceae bacterium
AAAATATAATTCTTGACCCTAAGGACACATCCTATGGCATAATTATAGAAAAGGACGGAAATGAAATTTCGTTTGCCGATATTTCAGAAAAGGATGTTATATCGTATGCGGAATCCGCGGGCAGCAAAAAAATACTTAAACAGCTTGTCGTATCGTCAAAAGTAGCCTCAGGTTCCGTTTCCGCAATAGACAAGACGAACAAAACCGTGGAGATAGGTCAAACCGCATATCATTTGTCCAAAGCCACCTCGGAAACACTTAATTTGGGCATGACAGGAACTTTTTATCTTGATTATGCGGGGAGGATAGTTACCTGGACCGGAGAAGATATGATGGTGTACGGTTACCTAAATGAATTGGGTACTGCGGAAGGGTTGGAAGGAGGATATAAAGCGCAGATATTCACTGAATATGACCGATGGGTCATTCTCAAATTGAGTGAACGGATTCGTTTTAACGGCGTTTCAGAGAAAACAGAGAATGCTTTGGGTGCGTATATCGGAAGTCCTGATAACTACAGACAGCTTATAAGATATTCGGTAAACATGGAAGGGGTCATCATAGCTATTGACACGGCGCTTGAAGAAGGCATTGACTTTACTTTGGGAAGCGATGAGGAAAAACGTCTTATTGAAGCGGGAACATTTAGGTTGTCACGCAAAAGTACTCAAGAGAGCTTTCGGACGCCCACCAATAGTTTTGGCGGGAAAATCGGTCTTCTTGCCGATACAAAGATTTTTATGATTCCAAAGCAAACAGCCGCTGAACCGGCAGACTTATCAGAATTCAGTATAAAGACGCGGAGTGACTTACTGGGTGATACCAATTATAGCAATATTTCGGTTTATGATGCAAATATTGTGGGGATGACAAAGGTGTGTGTGCTGGTCGGAAATAACACTGCCGTAGTCAGCCACAGTACGACGATAATGGTTTGTGGCGGAGTTTCGGAAATGATTAATCATGAGGGAGAGATAGTGCCCGCTATTCAATTGTTTTACGGAACGGAGCTTGTCAGTATTCCTGCCTCGGATAACAGCATTATAACATCCTCCGGCGTTGAAATGGGTGATATTGTACAATGCTCGTTTAACAATGCGGGCAGTATAAACTCAATAAGTGTACGGTATGATTTAAGCAAGGGCACGCAGCAAAAGTTTTTGGTAAACAGTATTTATACAACCTCAACGCTTGTTGCAGGAAGGATATGCTCAATTGACCGCAACAACCGAATGCTTTCGTTTGATCACGGGGCAAGTATTCAGTATATATTAAGCACGTCAGACATATCAGGGGGGGTATATGTATATAATATAAAAAATAATATCATGGAAAAAGTTGATTTCACCCAAATAGCCGAAGATGACTACTGCTTTTTGAGAACGAGCTATTTTCGGATAAGGGATATTATCCTATATCAATAACCTATAAATAAATTCATCAGGGCAGTATCGCTTAGAAATACGCTTCTTTGGCGGCTTAGGTCACTGTTTAAGCTTTCAATCGCATTTGTCTGATGAGCAAAAACTACTTGCCGAACAAAGATTTCTTTAAGAAAGTTTGCCCAACAGAGAGAATTTACCGCTAGAGAAGCCGAGAACCATTAAAGCTTTTCCGCATGAAACAAGACATCTGCAATCCTCGCAAGAGTCGCTCATTCTTCGGGGGTTGCATTTTCTTTTTCCGAAATTGTAATTACTTTTTTAAAAGCTTCTTTTACTTCGTTCATTGATTTCACCTCCATTCGTCTCGCTCCCGGGTTAGTTTGGTTGGTTTTCTTGCTCTAAAATATATTCATTCTCAGTTAAATTCGCTGTGCTTATGCCGTTTCAATCATACAATACCCCAAATGGATATGAAGGCCACGGATTCTACCAGTTCGCTCAACATAAGATCTTTTCCTGTGTTTAATACGCACAGCATAGAGTTCTCGCTGTTTATCTGGATTATATCCGTAAACGTAAAGGGCGGGCCGTTGATTGAAGATAGAATAACATCACGGAAGGACATGGTCGTTCCATTAACTTCAAGTTGAATCTGTGTTTTGTTCCCATCAATGACATCCGACACGTATAGCATAAAATTGACGACATATTTGCCGGGCTTGCTTATTACAAATGTACCCGATGCGGGATGATAGTTTATATATGGCGCGCCATTTATCATTTCCGCATTAAACTTGATTGTTTCGCCCGAACGATATAAACGCTCCGTTTGTTCTGTAGGACACATGTCCGAATACTGTACACCGACAAAAGAAGATGCCGAACCAGCAGGACCCGTTGGACCGGCGGGGCCGGGATATCCTCTTTCGCCTTGCGGTCCTTCAGGTCCTTGGCAACCTTTTGGGCCTTGCGCCCCTTGTGGTCCTAAGGGACCAGCTGGACCCTCAATCCCCATAGGTCCTGGCGGACCTTCAATTCCACGTTCCCCCTGAGGCCCTTCCGGTCCTTCCGGACCCCGGCATCCAGGAGGACCAATATCACCTCTCGGTCCGCGTGAACCCGGAGGTCCCATCGGTCCTGGTGATCCAGGATTCCCTTTTGGTCCTATCGACCCCTGACAACCAGGATCTCCCTGCGGGCCAATATCGCCACGAACACCTTGCGGTCCAGGACGACCCGGTACTCCTTGTGGTCCCATTGGTCCGGTTGGCCCAGTGATACAAAAGGGGCAACGTGGGTTACACTTTGGCCGGCATGCGGGACAGGAAGGGTTGTTGCACCTTTTATCCTTATCAATTATGTGATTTTGATTGTATATGTTCAAATTAGAAGGCTCCCTTCTGCTTACTCCCTGTCGAAGTAAGTTCTACTAAGACTTTGAAAAACGCCATATTACATATTATAGAATATGAAAGAGCAGTTTGTTTGGTGAGTGCTGCGCCACCGTTATTCAGATGTTAGGGCGGTGTTGGATAGGTGTAGTGAGAAGATAAAACCATGATGAATTGGTTCGCTGAAAAAGCAAAGGTCTTTAGAAAAACTTGTAGGAGAAAATATAAGCGGTTAAAACTCAAGCTTATTATCAATACAAGGATTATCCTCTGCAAAAATGTTGAGGGTGACAACTACCTTAATTGTGCGTGCTGCCTGTATAC
>CAZNYY010000333.1:0-3090 GCA_964577335.1 uncultured Oscillospiraceae bacterium
ATATTTTTTATAAACTTCAATCTGCTCCGGTCTGTGTGCAATCAGAATTTTAAATGAGGCTTTGTCCACAAGCTCCGTAAAATTTTCATCCATTGATTTTCGGTGAACTTTTTTCTCGTACCTGGACCATTCAGGGTCATCCACCCCGGCTATTATCACAGGCATGCCATTTACTGCTATTTCTTTATATTCATCTTCGAGTACGCAAGCCCCGTAACTTCTGATTGTCTCTTTGATGTTTTTAATATCACTCGACCAGTATTCGTGATTGCCCGACACATAAAAAATCGGCGCAATACCTTGAATTCCCTCAAGCAAAAGTTCTGTTCCCCGAGTGGGTGCTACATCATCGGCAATGTCTCCCGCAAGTAATATGACATCCGGGCTTTGTCCTTTAATTTTTGAAATTAATTTGTTTTGATTGTCACCATAAATATGACTATGTAAATCAGAAAGTAAAACTATACGAATGCTTTGCCCATCGTTAAATTTTTCGGTGCTTACACTGTATCTCCGAACAATCAAACCATTATAAAATGCCGCAATAATTATTAGTATTATAATTATCGGTATCATATATTTTCGCACTTCCTTTTCGCCCCAATCTATAAACTATTTCACAAAAGCAATGGGACTGGAACATGGCACAGTATCTCAACATACTTGTTTACCCATGCCGTTTTTCAAATTCTTTTTGTCAGCTAATTTTCATTTTATTTACACTGTCAAGATTAAACAAATAAACTTCACCATCGGTTTTTGCGTAAACATTTCTTCCGTGCGTGTTTATTGAACTGTACGAGCCTTCATCGATTCTCACAGTTGATTTACCCGAAAAATCAACCTTGTACACATATCCGTTCCACCCCGTAAAAACAAGATAATTTGATGCAGGGCAAAAGGCGGCGGCGGGAACAGTTGTAAGGATTTTTGCCTCCTCCCCCTCGGATACGGAGCAAATAAGACCTATGGCATTTAAAAAGTACAATGTGCCGTTTGCGGAAGTTAAATTATAGTTTGTGCCTTCATAGAAGGTAGAAACAGTACCGTCGGCGGAGAGCTTTTGTATTTTTTCCCCGTCAGAAAAGTAAAAAGCATTCTGGATTGCCACCGGCAGAGAAGATGGTGCGTCAAAAAAGATTTCGCCGCCCTCACTTTCAATGCTTGTTTTATATATTCGCCCGTCTTTGCTTTCATTTACATAGTAAATAAAGTCGGCGTAAACTATAAATGCTGCGGCACGGTCCTCTGTAATGGGTGTTGTTACACCGCCTGAATTTGAGTATATCCTACCGTCATCGGAATTTATATACAAGAAAGAATCCTTGTATATATACAGGTTTTTTGCGGGTGCATCCGACACCGTCTGCCCCGACGAAACATTTTTTATCCCATTTTTGGTTGCTGTATAAATATTGCCCGACGGCGAAACGTTTGCAAAGCCGCCATTTAACATGTTGGAATGGCTGTTACCGCTTGTTTGAAACAGCCCTGCGGCAATTTCATCCGAAAGTTCCATCATAAGAGTATTGTACAGCCTGTAACACAGGACTATCGCCTGTTCTACGGTGGTATTTGCAAGAGGGTTGATATTTCCGTTTTCGTCCCCGTACATTACACCCTTCATATTGATGTACTGAACCGAAACAAGTGCCCAGTCAGCAATATCATTTACATCCGGGAAAGTGTTGGGGTATTTTTCGGCGGGTGCGAATTTATCGGAACCCGCTTCAAGCATACGGGACAGCATAACACATATTTCCTGCCTTGTAATGGGGGCAAGGGGCGCAAACAAACCTTCGCCAACCCCGAAAACTATACCTGTTTTGTATGCCGCCAAAACACTTTCGTTGTCCGTATCCAAAAAAGGTGAAACATCGCCCTCGGGCACTACTCCGCCGAATTCCTCGTAGAGCAAAATCACAAGTTCGGAAAACTGCTCCCTTGTTATTGGCAATTGGTATTGTGTAGAAAAGTTTTGCGGGACAAGATTTAGGTTGCGGGCCTTATTAATTTCCTCAACAGCCCATTCGCTTGGTGCGGCCGCCACCGAGATAGCGGACAAAAGAACGACAATGACAATTAACGATAAAATTTTTCGTAGCATTATGTACTCCTTTTGTAATTTATTTTATTATTATTATTGTAACATAAAAACACAGCAGTTTCAATGTGTTTTCATTTCAAATTTGTAACGGCGGTGTTAAATGCCGCCGTCCATCAAGCTGTTTATAATTTTCCATGCATCGCTCCGCCCCAAACCCGTTTCAGAGGAAAAGGGGATGTAAACATCATCTTCGCTCAAATTCATATGCTCCACCGCATCTTTTATATTGCCCTCAAGCTTGCTTTTTTTCAGCTTATCACATTTTGTAAGTATTACTACCGCCCGTCCGTGGCGGCTTTTTATCCAGTTTAACATCGCAAGGTCGTCATCCGTGGGCAGGTGGCGCACGTCAACCAACAAAAATGTTTGCACAAGCTGTGTGCGTGTGTGCAGATACCTGTCTATCATATCCGCCCATTTCTTTTTTTCTTCCTTTGAAACCTTGGCATAACCGTAACCGGGCAAATCTACCAAAAAAAGCGCATTGTCAATATTATAAAAATTAAGTGTTGCGGTTTTGCCCGGTGTGGAACTGGTACGGGCAAGATTTTTTCTGTTTAAAAGCCTGTTTAAAAAACTTGACTTGCCGACATTCGACCGCCCCGCCAAAGCTATTTCGCATACCGACGAGGGAGGGTACTGAGCGGGGGCAACGGCAGAAATATACAGGGATGCATTATGAAGATTCAAAAAACCACTCCTTTCACATAAGATATATTGTACCAATACTTTTACAAAAAATCAACAAAAACAGTTGAAAAGAATAAAAGCCCATGATATAATTATTTCCAAATTGGGTATATGTCTTTAGAGAAGTCGGGAGGTTTTTTGTTTGGAAAAGAAAACGCCGCTTTATATGCGGCATATAGAGTTGGGCGGCAAAATGGTGCCGTTTGCGGGGTATCTTCTGCCTGTTCAATATAAGGGCGTTGTGGCGGAGCATATGGCGGTGCGTCAGGCCGTGGGGCTTTTTGACGTGTCGC
>CAZNYY010000334.1:0-3074 GCA_964577335.1 uncultured Oscillospiraceae bacterium
TTCTGTAAACAGTCAGGGTGTTTTAACGCTGAGGGCGGATGCCGCAGAAGGGGTTTACACAATAAAAGCCGAAAAGGGCGGGACGGTTCTGACAAAAGAAATTTCGGTGGCAGAGGGGTATTTTGATAATTTTGACAGTGCGGAATACACTTTGCGTGTGCCCGTTCCCTCGGTTGCGGGGAAATATACATGGTCGCTTCAAGGGGCGGTGCGTGAAACTTTATCATATTCAGGGCAAAATGCACTTGCGGCGGGCGGCAACGGCAACTGGGGCGCAAAGCTTATTTTTGATAATGCCCTTCCCACCGCAGGGGGAATAACAACTATCGAGGGTTGGGGGGCGCTTGAAACCATAACCCAAACCGGCGGCGCTTTCGCGAGGATACTTATAGGCGAGGATATAAGTAATTATATCGTGGGACATGAGCTTTTTTCCACAAACGGTTCGACAGCGTGTAATTTTAAGCCGCTGCTTAACAATGAAGGCGTGGTAGGGACTTATCCTAATTTGATACCGTCATTTAATAAGTTGGAATGGCGGCATATTAAGATAGAGGCGAATTTTGACAACCGTACATATGACCTTTATGTGGGCGGCGAAAAGCTTGCCGAAAATTATAAAATGCGCAAGGATATGAGCGAATATTCACTGAAGGGTTTATTTTTCGGCTCGTATGTTGATGACCTTATGATTTACAGCGGGAAAGGACAAGAGGCGCTAAACACGACCGTGAACATCAAAACCAGTCTTGACGGGGATATAATTCAAACCCCAAACTTCAATGTGGGACTGCTCAGGGTGGATGCGGAATTGACTGATTACATTGGAGATGCGATGTTAATTGCAGCTCAATTTAAGGGCGAGAAGAGATTGAACACGGTTTCTGTTGCAAGTAAAAATATTGACGGGGACGGGACAATATCTGTGGATTTGGATATAGAAATGGTGGAGGATACAACCGTTAAAATCATGCTTTTTGACCCGGAACTTATGCCTATTATGAGTGAGCCCGTGGTTCTTACTCCTTTTGACCCCGAAGATTTGGCGGGTGGACTCTAATTTTTATCCGCAATGGACAAGGGCGCTTACCTTTAGTTATGATGGGGAGCAAGCTGACATTGGATTTGTCTGCTGACGGCGAACCGATTATACCTGCAAACAGCACATATACCATGGGTGACTGAATATTTGATAAAAACTTTAGCACGGGCAAATAACCCGTGCTAAAGTTTTATTTTTTTAATCTACTTGAGTTGTCAGGAAGATGGGCAGCGTCATCTGCTCAATCTGGTCAAGCATCTCCTCAAGCTCGTCCATGTGGCTGTCCTCGTCATTTAGAATTCCTACAAGAATATCCCGCGTGGCATAGTCCTTCACTTCGCCCGCAAGTGCAATAGCCTCGTTATAAGCCTTAATTGCACCCTCCTCGGCAATACGGTCATTTTCCACTTGCTTTGGAACATCTGCGCCGATATGAATACTGTTTAAATTGCTCACAATGGGTGTGCCCCCGAGGAACAAAATTCTTCCGATAAGTTTTTCGGCGTGCTTCATCTCGTCTATTGCGCGCTTTTCAAAACCGCTGTGCAGTTTGCCATAGCCCCAATCCTCGCACATTTCCGCATGTACAATATACTGGTTGATGGCTGCCAACTCATCTGCAAGCAAATCATTCAAAGTGTCAATAAGTTTTGGATTTCCCTTCATAAGTAAATCTCCTCTCTTTTTTGTTAGTTTAATGACCACTTTACTGTAATCAAAATGTATATGGTCTATAACCATATTGTACCGATTTTATGCCCCATTGTCAACCCAACTCCGGAAAATTGGCAAATAAGAGGTGAAAAGTCAGGGAGTGACCTTAGAAATTGAACATCGGTCTTAGATTCTGGTGATTTACATTTGAAAATGTATCATGTATAATTAAATTAAATTTGAGCTTATGTACCCTAAGCGTTGGAGGTGCTTTTAAAAAGAAAATGAAAAGGTTTTTTGGTTTTGTTTTAATTTGTGTCATGATAACCTCGCCACTTACAGGTTGCAATAATATTTCTGAAGAAGCGGGAAATACTTCCGCAAAGCAAAACGATTACTATCCTATTGAAACGGATGAAACCCTTACTTATTGGATGGTATTAAACGGACACACGTCGGCGACTGCCGATAATTTTTCAAAGACAAGGTTGGCGGAGGAGCTTGAAAGGCAGACAGGAATACAAGTTGAATATATTCATCCTACGAAGGGGCGGGAAAATGAACAATTAAATTTGATGTTGGCCTCAGGTAATTTGACGGATATTATTGAATATTCGTGGTATGATTTCCCCGGGGGACCTGAAAGGGCGCTTGCCGAAGAATATATTATACCGCTCAATGATGTGATGGACGAATATGCACCCAACCTAAAAAGGTATTTACAGGAAAACTATGAAATTAATAAAATGGTAAAGACCGACCAGCAAAATTATTATGTATTTCCCTATATTCGAGGGGATGAATCTCTGCTGACATTTCAAGGAATTATTATCCGCAAGGATTGGCTGGACGAACTGGAACTGCAAGTGCCGGCTACCATAGATGAATGGTATATTGTGCTTAAAGCATTTAAAGAGGAAAAGAAGGCAGAGGCACCTTTGAGTTTTTCCCTCCCATGGTATTTCAGCAATGGCGCATTTGTGGGGGCATATGGTGTTACAATGAACTTTTACATTGAAAACGGGCAGGTTAAATTTGGACCTGTCCAGCCGGAATATAAAGACTTTTTAATCACAATGGCGAAATGGTTTGACGAAGGCTTGTTGGATCATAATGCCCTAAGTGCAGATAGCAAAACATTGGAAGTTAATATGTTAAGCGGTAAAAGCGGTGCAACAATTGCGCTTGCGGGGAGCGGTATAGGCAAATGGACGAGCGAAATGAAGGACCAAGACCCAAATTATAACCTTGTTCCCGCACCCAACCCGGTACTTGAAAAAGGCGACAGACCTAAATTCGGACACATGACAATGCCCTATACGCCCAGCGGCAGCGCGGCAATTTCAACTGCCTGTAAAAACGTGGAACATGCGGCGAG
>CAZNYY010000335.1:0-3048 GCA_964577335.1 uncultured Oscillospiraceae bacterium
TGTGCTTCCGTCTGTGCAATGCCGCCCACATTTCGCATTTTTGTGTAGAGGAAAAATGTGTACCACCCCTATGCCGCATAACGTACATAGGGTAGATACTTTGTTGTGATAGGTAACTCTTTGAAGTAATCTCCAAGTTTTCCCCCACCTCACGCCGTGCGTGCGACTTTCACCGCACACGGCGTACCATCAGTTTGCTTACTATCCTCCATCGGAGTTCAACACTAAATAAACCTCACGATTTATTTGTGCTTACAGATTTCGCTTTTACTAATTTTTCTCTAAAATTATTTATTTTCTTTACGGTTTTAGGATTTAGAGTTTCTGGAATTGGGGAATTGTGTATCATTTTATGGCAATCAGGGCATACCCATGCTAAATTCGGAACTTTATTCACCTTGTTTATTGGCAAAGTATTATCCACATGGTGACAATTTTTAAATTCTGTATTCCATAATGATACCCTGCAGCACCTGCAAACGCCCTTATCACGATTAAAGGCATACTCTCTGTTCATAAAATACTCAAAATTCATCTTTGTTTTGCTATATACCGACAACTTTAAATCATCAGATGTATAAATAGGCGGTCTGTCCTTTGGAAGGGGCTTATTTTTACTCCGATAATTGACGTAAATTCGTCTACCTTCCTCTGTATATGGTGTCATTTTCTGATTAAATGGCTTTGCTTCATATTTAATGTGTGTCAGAAATGCCATTGTTACGCCTATCCACATATTGTTTTGCTTGATGGCAAATGTCTTACTCTCATATCCCTCGTGTCTATGCGGTAGATTGGAAAGATTTTTCAGTCGAATTTGCATTTTGTTGTATGACTTCGGATACACCCTTTTCCAAACTGAAAAACAACTGTTATTTACCCTTCGGTCTATCGAATGAAATGCATGTGCGCTTATTCCAATCTTTATATATTCGGAAATACCCATTATTACTGAATTGATGTACTCAATTTGTGCAATTCTGCCGCTCTCTGTTTCATACATCTTAATGTCACGTATTTCCTTACATAGATTTTTAATTTTTGCTGATAGCTTTTTCATATTGGGATATGGTTTGCCAACCAAATTTTGGCGATTGTTACCGGGTGTTCTCCTTGGCTTTTCAGCTTTAACAATAAAGCCTAAAAACTCTGCGCCTGTTTCTCTTAAATCGGTTACTTTCGTCTTTTCTTCTGATAATTCAAGTTTTAAACGGTATTTAAAATATTTTGAGAGTTCCTTTTTGAGCTTCACGGCTTCATGTTCTGTAGATGTTAGAATTACCCAATCATCAGCAAATCTGATATTATATTTAGGGGTTACTCCCATCCATTTAAGCCGCCTTGTATCGTTGCAAGGATGTTTGCAATGTGGGAATGGCTTGTAATATTGTCTGCCAATATACCAATCAAAATCATTTAGATATACGTTCGACAATAGCGGACTAATTATGCCGCCTTGCCCGGTTCCCTTACTGCTTTTACAAAATAAATCATAATCCATATATCCTGCTTTTAGCGTTTGTTGTATGATTTTAATAACTCTTTTATCGTGAATACCCAATTTCCATAATTTTCGAAGAAGTATTCTGTGGTCTATATTATCAAAACAACCTTTAATGTCGCCCTCCAATGCCCAAACAGGCTGGTCAGTGGATTTTGTTGAAGCGTTTATGATATTTGTAATATCCCTAATAGCGTGCTTTTGCGCCCGATATGGACGAAAGCCATAGCTGTGAGGATAAAACCTTGCTTCGCAAATAGGCTCAATTATGATTCTTACACACTCTTGTATAATTCTGTCTAAAATCGTTGGTATACCGAGAGGGCGTTTCTTACCGTTATCCTTGTCAATGTATTCGCGCCGTGCAGGCTTCGGCAAGTAATGTTTCAAATTGTTTTGAATCAGTGTAACAAACTCTTCTTTTGGCATTTGCAAGTATTTATCCATTTTTATCTTATCCACTCCGGCAGTTTTACTGCCTTTGTTAGATTTAATGTTGTGGATTGCGGTTATTATTGTAACCTCACTTGCAATTGCTTCCATCAGTCCTGTAAATGTTGCGTTTTGTTTTGCTTTTTCGTAAAGAAAATCCAGTAATTGCTTCAATTCTGCTTCGCTTGAAAGTTTGACGTTTAAATGCATAAGGCATCACTCCTTACAGTTCGTCACTCAGGCTATATGTTGCCATACCCCCAAGAGTTATTAACTTTCTTTTTGCGAAATCTGTAACTCAAACTGACTCGTCCCCTTCGCCGTGAGGTATTTCAACCTCGTGTAATTGGCTTTCCCAATTTCAGACTACTATGGGACGGCTGACTGCTTGTACATCTCATCACGCTGTTACGCTCAATATACAAGCTCTCAAACGTTCCTAAATCTCTATCCTATTTTTGAAGCCCTTAGGTTGTCACCTTACACCGTGGAAATTTAGTTTGCTCTGAACCACAGTTACCGCAAACTTTTGTAAACTGTTTCAAGTTTACACGAGTGAACTAAAAAACCGATAATCCACCCATTTCCATTTCTCTGTTTTTCAACAGCCATTCTCTAACGATGCCGCATGACTTTCCCTTCGTATAACCATAGGCTTACGGAAACCCGCACCATGTAGTCCATATACACTAAATTCCATGCACTTAGGACATCAGGTTACGCCTTCACCACGCTCTATACAATTGGCAATAACAGTCGCCAAACGCATAGTGGAGTATTAGTTCTCGTGCTATCTCCGACTTTGACATGTCGTATGCGAATATTAAATCCGCTAACGATATTGGTTCTGCACGGCAAGGGTATTTTACCCTTGATTTTGAGATTTAAGTTCTCACTGATATTTTCTTGATATATGCCAAGTGCTATCAGTTGGTGCTTTTTGCTATACCTGTCAAGCATAGCTTATGCACAACGTTTCGCACGATTTTTATAATAATGCGCCTCATCAATATAAAGACGATCAACACCAAGTTCCTCAAAGGTGACTACATTATCCTTGCGGCTTTGGTCATTGAGTTTTGCAAGTTTCGTTTCAAGGTTTCTCTTTGTTTTTT
>CAZNYY010000336.1:0-3048 GCA_964577335.1 uncultured Oscillospiraceae bacterium
TCCCGCACGGTACTCCCCAGTGTGCGGCTTCGTATTCTGCCCCGTGCATACGGTATTATGCAGTAGGTACAAAACCTGTCACAGCCCTCCTGTATTTTTACGTACGCTCTCTGCCGTTCGGAAAACGAATAAAGCGCCATATCTTCAAATTCATGCTCACAGGAGAGGTCACTCACAAGCGTTACACGGGTTTTTTCCGCAACGGCACGCTCCACCGCTTCCACAATTTTATTTTTTTGGTTTGTACCTAAGATAACATCAACCACGCCTATTTCTTCTACCCCTTCGGGGTTGGTCTGCGCAAGGCACCCCACTGCCGCCACAACCGCATTTTTATTCAGATTTTTTGCACGGCGCAAATGCTGGCGGCTTTTTTTGTCACCTATCTGGGTCACGGTGCAGGTATTTATAACATAAACATCCGAGATTTCCTCAAACGGCACAACCCTATATCCCGCATTTTCAAAAAGTGCGGACATGGCATTTGTTTCATATTGATTTACCTTGCAGCCCAAGGTATAAAAAGCAACGGTTTTTTGCATGGAACAGGCCTCCTTAAAACACACATAATTTTAGCATATGCTAAATTTAATGTCAACCTGAATAAATAGAATTTGTTTTGAAATAATAAAGCATAGGAGGGAAGATTATGGCTAAGAAGATATGTATTTTTGCGGCGTTTTTATTGGTTGCGGCAGCAGTTTGGGGCGGCTACATTTTGCTTCGCACAAATGACGGCGGAGGGCGTTCAAACTGTGTTTTCGTAAAAAATTAACAGGGAGGTGCAAAGGATGAAGATGACAAATCAGGAATATGAAAAATTTGCCGAAGGGCACATTCCACCCTCGGCTATTTGGCGTAATATGGGTATGGCATTTTTGATAGGCGGTGCAATATGCATGATTGGGCAGGCGGTAATTAATTATCTGGGGAGTATGGGAATGCCTACTGAAGAATCGGCAACCATCGCATCAATTACCCTTGTGTTTTTAAGCGCACTTTTTACGGGGCTTGATTTA
This sequence comes from uncultured Oscillospiraceae bacterium, assembly GCA_964577335.1. GTDB lineage: Bacteria > Bacillota > Clostridia > UMGS1883 > UMGS1540 > CAZNYY01. Next base: position 1,020 of record CAZNYY010000336.1, read on the forward strand.
TATGACAATCTGGCAAAGCATGCGGGCGCCGGAACAATTGTGCCTATTACCGGTTTTGCAAATGCGGTTGTAGCACCCGCCATCGAGTTTAAATCGGAGGGTTATATCTTAGGGCTTGGGGCTAAAATGTTTATAATTGCGGGGCCTGTAATTGTGTACGGTACAATGACCGCTGTGGCGGCGGGGATTATATATTATATTTTAAAGTTTATATAGTTTGAATTTATTCAAACTAAACCATCCGGTGGAATTTACTGCGCCACCGAAATTTTCGTCTGCGGACGAGGCGGCGATGCAAAGGTATGTTCCATTTTACGCCTTATCCGCCCACGGTAAGGTGCGTGAGTTTTATTATTTGGGCAGAAAGACTATTATGAAAGGGGGATGTTTATGGCAAATTCAAAGGGGCTGGGAGGGCAAACGGTGCGGTTTGATGCGCCCCCGGCCGTTGTAAGCACCGGTGTTTTGGTGGGTAAAAAAGAGGCGGAGGGTCCCTTGGGGGCGGATTTTGATATGACCGAGCAGGATGAAATGTTCGGCGAAAGTACATGGGAGAAAGCAGAAAGCCGCATGGTTACACGAACAATGGACATAGCTGTAGGCAAGAGCGGACTTTCGCAAAGCGACATAAACTATGTGTTCGGCGGTGACCTTTTAAATCAAGGCATTGCTTCAACCTTCGGACTGCGGGATTCGGGGATACCGTTTTTCGGATTATTCGGCGCATGCTCCACCATGGCGGAGAGTTTAAGTCTTGCCGCAATGATTTTGGACGGCGGATATGCAAACAACGCCATGGCAATTGCCAGCAGCCACTTTTGTTCTGCGGAAAAGCAGTTTAGGTTTCCGCTTGAGTACGGGGGACAGCGCCCCTACTCGTCACAGTGGACGGTTACGGGAGCGGGGGCGGTGATACTTGGGTCAAGCGGCGAAGGACCGTATATTACACATGTCACAACAGGGCGAATTGAGGACAAGGGAATTAAAGATGCAAATAATATGGGAGCGGCCATGGCGCCTGCTTTTATTTCCACGATTAAAGCGCATTTTGAGGACACGGGGCGCATGCCTGCGGATTATGATTTAATTTTGTCAGGTGATTTGGGGCTTTTGGGGCGAGAGATATCAGTTGAACTTGCCGGGCGTGAAGGGTATGACATAAAAAACAACTACAATGACTGCGGTGTTATTATATATGACGGTGAAACACAGGACACGCACGCAGGAGGCAGCGGCTGCGGTTGCAGTGCAGCGGTTTTGTGTACACAAACCATACCCGCCATGCAAAGGGGAGAGATGTCAAGGGTGTTGTTTGTCGCTACGGGGGCGCTTATGAGTCCTACCAGCACCCAACAGGGGGAGAGTATACCCTCAATTGCACACGCTGTTGTTTTTGATGTAAATCCTGTAGTATAAAAAGGAGCCGTATCAACAGAATTTAACGTTGATACGGCTTTGCATATTCAATAGTTGATACTTATTTCCGAGAGGGCAATTTTTCTGCCGCTTTCATCACGGCTTTTTATCCCTGCGATTATAACCTTCATAAGTTCTGCGGTTTCATCAAACTCAAAGGGCGGTATGCCACTTCTTAAATAATTAACAAAGCATTCAAGCTGTTTTTTAAAGGAATAAAAGGTGTCCCCCGAACGTGTTTGAACCATGCCCTTTGTCCCAATTATTTCAAGTGCCCCAAAGCCGCCCGCCATATCGTAAATTAAAGCAAGGTTAATATCAATATTCTTTTCGTGCGTTATATGTAAAATATTGCGCTCATAAGTCCCCGTGTTTTGAACCGTTAAAAAACCCGCTCCCACAATTGGGTATATTGCCTCAAGCGCATGTATCCCATATCTCTCCCATGTTTTTGGGGAGGTCATGCTAATATATCTAAGTTCACCCAAATTATTTGTTGAGATATGATAGGGGACAAACTCCTTTGTATAACGCATGGAGCTTGAGGACAGGATTTTTGCGCCCGCTGATACCCAGTCGCAAAACACCCTTAAATCCTCCGCATTATCTACAA
>CAZNYY010000337.1:0-3047 GCA_964577335.1 uncultured Oscillospiraceae bacterium
TTCCGTGGCTTGACAGGGCAACTCTCGTTGATATGATAGCGATTTCCGAATCGACCCCCGGTCCCATTGGGGTAAATATGGCAACATATGCGGGGTTTGTGACAAAGGGTATATCGGGAGGGGTTGTGGCAACAGTGGCATTTGCTCTGCCGTCGCTGATAGTTGTCGGCATAATATCCCGCTTTTTACAAAAGTTTAACGACAATATTTATGTACAAACAGCCTTTCGGGGACTTCGCCCTGCGGTTGCGGGGCTTATTGCAGCCGCTGTTTTGGAGATTTTCAAGGTTGCCGCACTGAATATGGACAAATTTTACGAAACCTCAAAGTTTGTTGATGCGGTGAATATAAAGGGTTTTGCGCTTTTCTTGGTGCTGCTTGTTTTAGTGCGTAAACTAAAGGCGCACCCTGTAGTTTTTATCGCAGTGGGCGCTGCTGTGGGAATATTGTTAAAATTTTAAATTAGCACTTGTACTTTTAAACCAACTGTGGTATGATTATTGTATAAACTTTATATAGTTAGTTTTCGGTTGGATGAATTTATTCATTTTCAAGACAATCGGCTTCAAGGGTGGGGAGCTTTTTTTAAAAGCTTGCAATTCTTTTCTTGAAGGAGGTGTCTTGTGTGAATAAAGAAGTAATTTGGACTCTTATATTTTTTGGGCTTGCGTTTATAGCTTTAATAATTTATAAACTTTTTACCTAATAAGTGGTTGACAAATTATTAAAATCGGTATATAATGTGTAACAACAAGCAGAGTTGCCGCTCTCACCTTATCGCTTATGCGCATAGGGTAAATAACTTAGGATGTAATGTTATTGCGGCTTTTGCCGCAATTTTTCTTTTTAAGGCATATACTGTTTTGGGACTGTTCGGCGCTTTCGCCGTATAGATATATTATAATAAGTTTTCGGAGGTGTCATAATATCAGCAAGGAAATGTTAATTAATGAGCAAATCCGTGATAGGGAAGTAAGGCTTGTGGATGATGATGGGTCACAGCTTGGTGTTTTGCCTGTTGTGGACGCTCAAAAAATCGCTTACGACAAGAATTTGGATCTGGTTAAAATCGCTCCGCAGGCGAAACCGCCCGTGTGCAAGATTATGGATTACGGGAAGTATCGTTTTGAGATGACCAAGAAGGACAAGGAAGCGAAGAAAAAGCAAAAGGTGATAAATGTTAAAGAGGTGAGGTTGTCACCCTCTATTGACGAGCATGATTTTGTCACCAAGCTTAACCACGCAAGAAAGTTTTTGCAGGCAGGTGATAAGGTTAAGGCAAGCGTGCGCTTTCGCGGGCGTGAAATGCGTCATACTGATTTGGGGGAAAATGTACTCAAAAAATTTGCTGAGGCGGTTGCCGAGGTGGGTAATGTTGAGAAAAACCCCAAGCTTGACGGGAGGCATATGACAATGTTTATTTCGCCGAAGCAATAAGCTTTTAAGGCCTGTGGGCTTTGAATATAAATATACTTTGAGGAGGATGTAAGGTGCCTAAACTTAAAACGCACAGGGGCGCAGCAAAGCGCTTTAAATTTACAAAAAGCGGCAAGGTAAAAAGAGGAAAAGCATATAGGAGTCATATTTTAACTAAAAAATCAACCAAGCGTAAGAGAAGATTGCGCAAGGTTTCTTATGCTTCAATTCCCAACGCAGTTACAATAAAGAAACTTTTGCCGTACAAATAAATTAAAGGAGGAGATATAAATGGCTCGTGTTAAAGGTGCCGTCAACACAAGAAAAAGACGGAAGAAGATTTTAAAGCTTGCAAGCGGCTATCGTGGCGCTAAATCAAAGCTTTTCAGAGTGGCAAACCAGGCGGTTATGAAATCACTGGTTTACGCATATACAGGCAGAAAACTTAAAAAGAGGGATTTTCGCAGACTGTGGATTACGAGAATAAGTGCTGCGGCAGCACAAAACGGGATGAATTATTCAAGGCTTATAAACGGTCTTAAAAAAGCTGGCATTGAAATAAATAGGAAAATGCTTTCTGAACTTGCTATTCATGACGAAGCGGCGTTCACAAGTCTTGTTGAAAAAGCAAAAGCAAGCCTGTAAGGTCTTTTTGAGTATAAATTTATGCATAATTATCGGACAGCGCATATTGTGCTGTCCGTTGTGATTTTCGGGGTTTTATTGGAGGTTTTTTTGTGATTTTTGTCCCAAAATCAAGGCTTAAAAAAATGTTTGCAAGGATATCCTCTTTTAAGCTTATTGCCGTAGGGTTTGCATTTTTAATAATTTTGGGCGGAATGCTTTTGGCGCTGCCCATCTCATCAAAAAGCGGTGAGGCTACAAATTTTTTGGATGCAATTTTTACCTCGGCTTCTGCTACCTGTGTTACGGGTATGGTGGTGCATGACACATATTCATACTGGTCGGCATTTGGCAAGACGGTTATTTTAATGCTTGTGCAAATAGGCGGACTTGGGTTTATGACGGTTGCATGCCTGTTTTCTTTTTTTCTGCACAGAACAATTACCCTGAAGGAGCGCATTATTATGTCCGATTTGTTAAATCAGACGGATTTAACCGGAATAGTGCGCCTTACAAAGCATATAATTTTTGGTACGCTGATGTTTGAAACCTTGGGTGCTTTTGCACTCTCATTTGTTTTTGTGCCTGAATTCGGATGGAGTGCGGGTATTGTAAAAAGTGTGTTCCATTCGGTTTCCGCATTTTGCAATGCGGGTTTTGATACTTTGGGGAAGGTCGGTCTTACACATTATTATAACAATCCCGTTGTGAACTTTACAGTTATGTTCCTTGTAATAATAGGCGGACTTGGCTTTTTTGTGTGGGAGGATATTTATAAAAACCGGGGATTTAAACATTTAAGACTGCACACAAAAATTGTGCTGTTTACCTCCGGGGTACTGCTTTTAGGGGGCACCCTTTTATTCTTGGTGCTGGAGTTTAACAATCCCGAAACCATGGGTAATATGAAACATTTGGAAACAATTATGGCGTCGGGCTTTCTGTCTGTCAATACAAGAACAGCGGGCTTTAATACCCTTCCCGTAGCTGCGATGACGGATGATACA
>CAZNYY010000338.1:0-3047 GCA_964577335.1 uncultured Oscillospiraceae bacterium
GACAGTCAGTTGTCTTTTTCGGCACTGTCGTGCACGGCAAACGAGGTGGCAAGCCTGATTATTGATGATTTGTATATTTGGAGCGGGGGAAACTTTGCACCCGTTTTTGAAAGCGGGGCAGTGGTTGTGCCCGATATCGGAAGACTTAGGGTGCGATTTGGAACGCCCCTGCTAAAAGTGCCGACAGCCGAGCTTAGGTCAGAGGGCGGCGATGCTGTGGACACGGAGGTATCTTTCATAGGGGATACGCTAACCATAGTGCCGCAGGGTTTGGAGGAAGGGGAGAAGTACACCCTTAAAATTACGGAGATATATGATTATACGGGTGCAAAAACGGAAGATGTACAATTTTCGTTTGAAACCACACCAGTGGGGTACAAGGCACCTGTTGTAACCACTGAAATTTCTCCTGCGGCGGCGAGAGTTGGGAAAGCGGTCACAGTTTTGGCGAATGTTCAAAGTGACAGGGAAATTGAAAGACTTGAGCTTTGGGTTGACGATGTTCTCACGCAGGCAAAGCCCTCGGGGACACTTCAGTTTACCCCAAGTAAAGGCGGTAATTACACTGTTTTTGTGAGGGCATATGATGATATTGCATACGGCAATTCGACCCCTGTTGTAATAAATGCGGCTGAAAACACACCGCCCGTCATCACAGTTCCCGATTTGCCTGCCGACGGCAGGGTGGAATATCAAACTCCACAAGAAGTGGCGTTTGGCGTGACGGATGATACATTGGTAAGCAGTGTATCGGTTCTTATAAACGGCAGCTCGGAAAACCATAGCCTTGTAAAAAACGGTGACTATTATGTAATTAAAACACACAAAGCGGTTTTGGGAGAGGTTAATATTAAAATTTCGGCTGTGGACGAGGAAGGCGCAAAAAGCGAGAAGAGCATAAACCTTGTTGTACAGGGTGCGGCGAATATTCCGACCGTGACAACTATTACGGAGATAGACCAAACCACCCTTGCGGCTGAGTTTTCAGGGCCTATTCCCGTAGGAGTGCCCTATAAAGCGTATTTGGTTTTTGATGGGACGAAGACAGAGGTTGAGAAGGCTGAAATTATAGGAAGTATTATGAAAATCACACCCAAAACGCCCTTATTAACCGCCGGGAAATATGTATTGACAGTTGAATGGGAAAGGGATTTTGCAGCAGATGCCGGAGCAATTAATACAAAAAGCTTTGAAACAAAACCGGCGGATTTTGATATTGTTAATTTTGCATTTATAAACGAAGGCACAAAAACAGGGGCAAGTGCGAAGGTATATAATTTCCGTTCATGGGAGAGTAAAAGAGCGGTAATGGTTATGACTTTGGTAGATGATAGGGGAGCCGTGAGGGAGATATATAGTTCCACACCTGTTACGGCTTACAGTGCCACGGGGGCGGTTACGCTTTTTGATATTGGGATTGCGCCTGTGGAAACCAAGGGGTATCGTGTGCGGGTTTTCTTCCTAAATGGTTGGGAAGATTATCTGGGCATTAAAAACCGAATATATGAAAACTAAAAATGAAAGGGGATTACAAAATGTTTAAATTAATTGGAAAAACAACCGCAGTTTTACTGGTAGTATGCATGATTTGCGGGGTGGGGGCAATCCCTGCGGCGGCAAATAATTACGAAATTCTTGCCGAAGCGGACATGACAGAACTTGTAGGAAAAACAGGTACATTCTATAATTATACTGGTGTGTTTTCAACCCAATATCCTCAGTGGGCACTGCAAGGTAGCTGGCGGTACAGCTATTCGGTACCGGGGGGTGTTTACGGCAAGGCGGCGGATGATTACAGCACACGCATAGCAATAACAGAGAATCCTGACAATAATGCAGTTGACACTTACATGGATGCCTGGGTCATAACAGGCGGTGGGGATTATGTGGCTCAAGTATTTGAGGACGGGGATATAATTGATTTTGGATGGCAGAGTGCCTTTGGGATGCTAAGAGCGGCGCCCAGAATGGAGTTTCAGGGCACGGGATACAGCAACAATGCCCAATTTATCAGCGTGTCCGGCGATGGTACTGTAACCTTTGCGGGTGCAAACCGGGGTATTGTTCCGGGGTGGGGTACAGAGAGATGGTATGATTTTAGAATTATTCTGAAATTCGGCACACCTACAACGGCATCCCTCTATATCGACGGCTATCCTTATGCGGAGAATATAAAGCTTACCGAAGGTCTTATGGAAACAATAGCAAGGTTTCGTTTAAGACCAAACGGTACGAGTGTAGCAAAAGGAGCTTCTTCTGAATCGTATTTTGACAATGTGTTTATACATAAATATACTGACGGGCAAGAGCCGGAATCTCTTGAAGTTAATATTGAAACAAATGCAGACAGCATTCTGCAAAGCGGAAGCGCAATGCTTGCGTTTGATAGAAGTATGACGGTTGGAGAACTTTTGGACAGTTTGTCGGGTGATTTTCAGTCGGTATCATTTGTAAAGTCTGACTACACCATACCTCTTGAAACGGACGAAATAACGGACGGATACATCAAGGTAATTGCAAACGATGGAAGAGAAGTACTCCGTGATGTTGCGCTCCAAAACCCCGAAGTACTCTCGGAGAGTTTTGATGCGGTCACGGAGGAATATGAAGGTGCGATAAGTGATTTTCTAACGGGCAGTTGGCACAACACATCGGTTGCCGGCAGTATTGGCGGAAAAGATGCTTCCGATTTGTCACTTGTTATGACAACAGAGGAATTTGACCACTCTCACACAGGATATGCCAAACCATACTTTAACTACGTTGCACCCTACACATACAAAGGGCAGTGGACATATGAAGTGTCGGTATATAAATCACATCCGGCATCACATATGCTGGTTACCTTTCCTGTAACCCTCTCCACGGGCGGGGAACAATGGCATGACGCTATATCGCTGACGGGCGTGGGCTTTAACAACAGATGGGGTAAAGTGGCAGTTACCTTTGACACAGTGGCAAAAACCGCTACCACATATTTAAACGGGGTATTGCATAACACAAAAACCATCGAAAATCTGGCAGGTGTATATAGGATGAAGATGGAG
>CAZNYY010000339.1:0-3028 GCA_964577335.1 uncultured Oscillospiraceae bacterium
AGAGGTCGCAGGTTCAAATCCTGTCATCCCGACCAAAGAAAAGACCGTCGATTTATGCCGACGGCCTTTTGCTTTGGCTGTATTCATGCGGGTTTGCAAACTTCCAATTTGGTATAAGTCCTATAAGGACACTCGAAAGCAAAATCAAATGACAAAATTATCTTTTTTTGATATAATTTCTGGAAGAACGTGTTAGCACACTAGCAATAATAAAACCTTGCTTTGTATCATAGAAAGCTGCATCTGATTACGCACCTAAAAAGAGGTGAGCTATATGCATATACCAAGCACCCGCGTCTATAATGAAATGAGATCTGAGGAAGCTTCTCTTTGGTATGTGCCTGCTAACGGGGGAAAGGAATTGGCACTTCTTATTAAAGCACCTACCTCGAGCATTAAGGCCCTTATTGCTGGATGTCCTTTGAAACTGGTCTTCGGGAAAAAGGATACCTATCTTTGTACAGGTGTCAAGATATTGGATATGCCTGATGCTCCTGTTATCATTTCTGGAGTGCAACGAGAATCTGAGGAACACGGTTCTTTAATACGAGCACTTAAGGAAAGAAAACTCCCCATTTTCTTGTTTAATGAAATGGACATCTGCTTAGCATGGACGAACGTGGATTTGGCAGAAAAAGATGCATATAGTGTTTTAGATTACCTCGGAGAAGAATCGCAGTTATATGTTGGCCCTTTCACAAATGAAGCGTCTTATGCTTTGGACTGCTTTTGCTTTTCTATGGATAACACAAATATGTACCCGAATGCCAATATTATTCCGATAATAGAGATTACAACTGTGCTTGAACAATGGCGAACTACTCACAATTACTTTGTCGGTATACGTGGTCATCACAATATTACGATTGATGATCAAGATGAAGGTGCAATGTTTGAACGGACGATTTGGGCTTCATTGGAATCCGTCTTTCCCATGTCTCTACACAAAAGTCCTCAGGTTATGATCGGAACTAAGATGCGTGAATTGACGGATGTTTTTTCGTCTTATACTTATGGTAGCTTTTTGATAGAAGCAAAAGATCTATCGGTATTAAATGCGGGTTATCACCGGAATCAAGAAAGGCGGACTTCGGGCGTTCAGAAACAAGTGAAGAAGGCAATTTTCCAATTGGTTGGAGCGTCAAAAGCTTTTGCGCGGGGCGATGCAATCTTTGAGGCTAATGGTACGGAACTCATTGTGGAGAGAAAACAGCCCCCTCATTGCATTGTCCTTATTACCGAACTCATGCATTGGGGGGACTGGGATGAAATCGTAGTCCAATTGTATGAAGCCATGCTACAAACTGGTGCTTATTTTCACCTGATTGATTTGCGTGAATTTATCGCACTACTAAAAGGTAGTTCAGGCAAGGCTAAATTACTTGATTATAACTTAATGCAAAGATGCAAACTATTTGTGGAAAAGAGGAGTGTTTTCATACGTAGCCAGCCCCCTTTAAAGTCTTTTCATTAAAATAGTGCTAAGGGATAACTAGAACAATGTAAAAAGTCAAGTTTTTTGTGGAAATACTACTTGCAGATTGCCTGCAAACCATTGATATTACTAGGTTTTTCCAAGCCCTATAATTTCACTCCGGCCATCGCTTTTAGAATTATATAGCACTTTCCTTGGGTGCGTTTCCCAACAAAGTCAGCCTCCGTTTGATTCATGGTACCTCATTGAAACCCGTAGCATTATACTGTTTTATCTGCTAATATTTCTTGATTAATAATTAAACCAAAATTAGCCCTACCCCCCGGTGGCTGCATTTTTATTTCACATCCCAGGTCGAACAAGCAGAACGATTGCCAATATAGCTCAGTTTTGGACTCTTTAATTATCCGTTACATAAAAAAACTACGCGAATAGAATGACCGACTGTATAAACAAAAAAAGAAAAGATTTAATCAGCTTTTGAAAATGCTGATTTTTTTGTTTATACAGTAAAACCTATGATTTGAGTGATATTCTAACGGATGAAGCACGAAAACCGACGGGTTGCACACATCTTATAGAAAAATCGTGAAATAAATGTTACTATAATTTTGAACACAATTTAAAAAAATATAACCAACATGTCCCTAAGGGTAGACACATCCGGTTACAACCTTGTCTTCCCTGTAGAAACTATCTCCCTCGCATTATTATGCTAAAAGATTTTTCCCTATTAGGCTAATAGGCTTGTAAATAATAAAAATTAATGCCTCCCCAATCAAGTAATTCATATAAGCAAAAAAGGATGCCATAACCAAAGCATCCTTTTTTGCATTTAATCCTTGACCCTAAAGGTTGTGATGGAAAATGCACACATATAATGTGACAAAATTCGACATATCCCGTGTTGATAATCTGATATAATACTAAGCAGACAAAATTCTAGTTCCTCCAACAAACAACAAGTTAAAAATCAAGAAAGGATGTGGTAATTTTGTCGCCAGTTAAGATTGTTATCGTTGATGACGAGCCCGGGATACTTTTATTGCTGCATTCAATCCTTAGTGAATTTGAGGAAGCTTTAATTGTGGGAACAGCGGAAAATGCAGACGAAACGATAAACCTTGTCAGCAAGCTGAACCCGGATCTAGCTTTTTTAGATATTGAACTTCCCGATATATATGGTATACAGTTAGCCAAAAGATTGAAAGAAATAAAACCGGATTTAGCAATTGTATTTGTTACTGCACACCGGGGGTATTCACTTGATGCTTTTGAGCTTTACGCTGTTGATTATATCCTGAAGCCTATAGATGAGGAACGAGTAAGGCAAACTTTTCTGTATACTCAACAAATGCTGAAGACATCCGTAAATAACATGGACTCACAAGCGACTACCATTTCTGTTAAATCCGGTCAACAACAAATTTTAATAAAACTAGATGAGATTTTCTACATTGAGAAAATAGGTCGTAATACCTTTTATCGTTGCGTAAACGGAAAATTTAAAACACGAGAAACCTTGCAACAATTAGAGGAAAAGTTAGGTAACACATTTTTTCGCTCTCATAAATCATATATTATTAACATCAT
>CAZNYY010000340.1:0-3027 GCA_964577335.1 uncultured Oscillospiraceae bacterium
CCGGGCAAATTAAGACTGTTGTCAACAGAGTGGTGTTTCCTGCAATCGATCTAATTTTAGTCGTGTTTTTCTTTGCCAAACTTGGGCTCGCTTACTTTGATTATCGCAAACAAGGCCAATTCGAATGGGCGGCGCCGGCGATTCTATTTGCCTGCCTTGTGTTCACTTTAACAGCCCCTTTATACATCTGGACGATACTTGGCATGTAAGCAAGATAAGAGCCGTTGCATTCGAATTAAGATGCAACGGCTCTGTTTTGAGAGCAGTCATTGTGTAAAGACAAAGGAAATTCTGGATGACAGTGAGCCATAGCTCTATGCCGAGGTAAAGTTTCTCGGCTCGCAGGCTCAAAAGATTGTCAATTCACTGTCGGAGGATCAGCATATAATTGTTGCCGATTGCTTTGAGAAAACAAATCTGATTGCCAATCATGAATGCCATAATCTCTATGTACAGGGCGCACAGAGCTGAGTGGAACCGCTCAAAAAGCTCGGCGCGCTGACAGGAAACATAGGTGGACGGTCTCTTCGTTAGCAGAGGCTGTTTTGCATATTAAAAGTGAAATTTGTCATTAGGTGTAGTATAATTTATAAAGCGATGTGCGAAATAGCTTGGAGGTTATGTGGTGGAATTTATATTGCCAAAAGATAAAGTTGAAAAACCGATTCCTAAGCATCTTTACATTTATATGGGGTTAGATAATGTTATAAAAGTGATGGAAAATAAGGGGGTATACTTAAGCAAAGCTAGTAAATTTAATGATCCTTTTGAAGAATTGTACTCAGTCCCTTATATTGGAAGCACAACATATAAGACATGGGTAACTTTTCAGCAGATTATTGAGTTTTATCTGACTGATGCAGAGTATATTAAAAATCATTGGGGCAGTATAGACTTCGATTATGTAAAGTCGGAATTAGCAAGACATGACTACGATTGGGTAATCTCTATAGAAAATGCAGTGGAAAAATTTATAGCAGTTTCTAAATTCGATAAAATTCCAGCAGATACGGTTGCTTCCTATATTAAGACTTCAAGATTGAAAAGCAGAATTAGTCTCCAAGACGAAACTATTAAAATCGCTTGCTTTTGTGATACCTATAAATCCATTCCTATGTGGGCTTACTATGGCAAAAATCACACAGGATGTTGCGTTAGATTTGATTTGTCTTTGTTGAACAACAAAAATATAAAACAAAATATTTTTCCGATTTCATACTGTGATAATAGAGATAACGAAAATGTACATTACCGAAAATCTATTGGTTGGATGCATGAAGATGAATGGAGAGTGATGCTCCGAAGTTATCACGAGGACTATTTGCCGTTTGATTGCATCACTAGAATTTATTTTGGCATAAACAATGATTTTTCTGATACTTATAACGAAAAAAGTGTTTGGTACAATAAAAAAAACTATATGGATAAAAAATATACGCTTTACGATAGCATGGTCTCACAGATAAAAAATCAAATCACACTATTGAATTATACAAAGCAACACCTAATTTGAAGGACTACAAAATTGACTTTGAGAAATTTCTATGAGCATAAAATATGATTAAGCAATCACAACTGTAGTAGCTCTTTTTGATAGTCTTCATCTTCAAATTCAATAAATTCAGTGTAAGATTCATATTCGCTTAAAAGTTCATCTGCCGTGTAATCGACACTTACGAGAGCCTTCTCCACCTCAAAAACGGTAGGTTTAGGAGGCTCTAAGACTTCCTCCGCCTTGGAAGCGGCAGGGTCGGGCGACTGTGAGCGATCACTGCCTGTTGTGGATAAATTTGTACAACCGGCAAATAGCATTGCAAAAACCACAACAAAAAGCAACAACAGCTTGGCTTGTTTCATACGACACTCCTTTCCTCTATATGTTTCGGTGATCATCCGCCGCCTTCTTAAAGCTGCTTACTTTTTCTTTTTCACTTGTTTTGACACTTCCTTGATACTTTCTAAATAAGCTTGCTCTACTGGCGCTAATGTGATTTCTTGATACTTTCGGTATTCCGACTTCGCTTTATCCATTGCCTGTCTATGGCTTACAGATCCGGCAGCTGTCAGCAGCTTTCTGTTTCCTGACGATAAAACCATATCCAATTGTTTTACGTAATCATCCATGTACATGGGTTTGTGTTCGATTGCATTGATTTCCGCCAAATCGAAATAGCCGGAGACAAGGTTATTTAACACTTTCAACTCATTTTCCTGCAGATAGTTTTTGGCAATGCCTATATCTTTTAATATAGGCAATTCCCCCGAGAAAGAGGTAAGCCCCATAAATGGTTTTTCTGCATCGGCACGTTGATAAACGACTTCTGCTGCAGTATGCCCATGGGCAGCAAAATGCAATTTATTTTGAACAATTTTGAAGAACTGAATAGATTCTTCGCTATGCGGATTATAGTCTACACTTGTTGCATACAAATCAAGCACCTGACGATATAATACTTTTTCGGAAGAGCGAATGTCCCTGATACGGTCAAGTAGCTCTTTCCAGTAGTTCCCGCCACCATTTCCTTTTAGGCGTTCATCATCCATAGTAAAGCCTTTAATCATATATTCTTTTAAACGCTCTGTTGCCCAACGCCTAAAATTAGTTGCAATCACAGACTTTACTCGATACCCAAGGGAAATAATCATATCAAGGTTATAAAACGGCATTTCCCGTGCCACCTCACGATTACCTTCCCTACGAACCTGTCGGAATTTCCGACAGGTTGAAACCTCATCAAGTTCGCCTTCATCATAGATGTGTTTGATATGTTCTACCACATTTGTGCGAGAGGTTTGAAAAAGAGCGGCCATTTGTTGCTGTGTTAACCATACGGTCTCATCCTGAACTGTAACCTCAATATTTGTTAATCCGTCATCCGACTGATAAATTAGGATTTCACCATAGTTATCCATCTACATTCACATCCTCTTTATCGCTGTTACTTAATCCGTTTTCGTTATCATACCACAGGTTTCAAGCTTCTGCCAGCATCCTTGTTCAAAGCATCTTTTGTCTCTGGCGCAGTT
>CAZNYY010000341.1:0-3022 GCA_964577335.1 uncultured Oscillospiraceae bacterium
AGGGGAGGATATCCCTCGGGCTATATTACAACAGCCTATGAGCTTGGCATTTTTAAAATGGTAGGATACACATCGGGTGAGCCGATTACATGGGAAGTGTTAAACGCAATCGTCTATAATATGATTGATACGGAACTTAGTGTTCAGACTGCATTCGGGGAAAATATTGAATTTGAAATATTACCGGGGAAAACCCTTCTTTCGGAGCGGCTTGGAATAACAAAAGGCATAGGAGTTGTGGAGCGAAACTCGGTAACCTCTCTCTCGGGCGAGAGGGGGTTGCCTGTGGGGCAGGTTTCTATATCCGAAAAAATATTCCATGCAGGTACAACCAATATTAGTGAACATCTCGGTTATTTGGTAGAGTATTATTCCGTAAAAGAAGATATGGATGAAGTTTTGCTGTATTTTTCGCCGGAAGAAAGACGGCAGACGGTGCTTACCATAGATGCGAAAGACATATTGCCCCAAACTACAAGGAGCACCTTTGTATTTGAAAATGAAAGAGGAAGAACAGAAAAACTTAATTTGCCCGGGGGTATAGACTTTGTTTATAACGGAAAGGCAGAAATGTCATATGACGCCTTAGATTTACAGCCTCAAATGGGTTATGTAACCTTGATTGACCATGACGGGGACTCGGTATATGATTTTGTTTCGGTAAAATCATATGAAAACTATGTAGTCAAATCAACAAATCTGTCTGAAAACTCTATTTTCGAAGCTTATGGCAAGCAGTACTTGTCGCTTGATGACAAGGCGGACCCGGATTTACGTTATACAATGCTCCGTGATGGAATGAGCGAACAAGTTGCATTTTTGCTTCCCTACGAAGTTCTTTCGGTAACAAAAAGCCGGGACGGGAAGTATATACATGTTGAGATAAGCAATGAAAAGGTTTCGGGTACTGTTACGGGAACATCGGATGACAACATTATAGAAATCGATGGAGCAGAATATAAGGTAAGCCCGGATTGCGGGGAGAATATTGTACTCGGAGATACAGGGGTGTTTGTTCTTGATATTTTCGGAAATGTTGCCGGGCGTGACTACGGAAGCAGTGATGAGATTGTAAAATACGGTTATTTGACGGGAGCGCATGTTCCTGACAATCCCCTTTCAATGCAAGCAGATTTTGAGATATTTGACATAAACGCAAGAAATTTTATGACACTGAGCGGTGCCGACAACCTTAAAATAGACAGTGTTGTCGTTAAAAGAAATGAGATTATTCCAAGACTGAAAGCAAGTGCCCTTGCCAGCAAAAAGGCGGAACCTGACAGTGTAAGCCAGGTTGTTATATATGGGTTGTCGCCTGACGGGAAACTTGCCTCGCTTGACACGGCTGTTCACGGGCCGGGGGAAACCGATGATAGGAACCTGACCCTTGACCTTCCGTACACGGATAATGAGATAACAAACAAAAGACCTTATATAGGCGGCGTGGTGGGCGCCAGCGCAGGGACATTGTATTTGCAGGTTCCAGAGGATAGAACTAAAAAGGACGATTACGAGGTTACAACAGGCAGCAACATGTCGTATGACGGGAGATTTAGGCTTGAGGGCTATAATTTGGACCATGTTTTAATGGCAGACCTGATTTTGAGTTACAAAGAAGCCGGTTCGGCGGCTGTGGACGATTATTTTGGGCTTTTGTTGGTTGACCAGATAATTGAAGGATTAAACAGCGATGGTGAACAAACTGATATTATCAGCGGAGTTTACAGGAAAGAATACAAAAATTTTGTTGTTAAAGAGCAGAAGTATGTTGAACAATTTAACTTGAAGCAAGGGGACATAGTAATTGTTAATCTAAACTACCGTGAGGAAATTACTGCAATAAAAAAAGTGTATGATATTGAAAATCCTCCGGCGTTTAGTTTACCAAACTCGGGGCAGTATGTAAACAAGCACGTACATTCTTACGGCAGGGTGCTTTCAAAATCGGGCAACTCGGTGGTAATTGTGCCAAGTGAAGATATGTCGGGCAGCGGTATGGCATTCAGCCTAAGCAGGCTGGGGCTGTACGACAAGGCGGCGGGTACGGTAAAAACCGCATCTATTGATGATGTTAAGGCTTACAACGATGTACACAGTATATCGGACGCTTCAAAATTGTTTATATATACAAGATACGGGGTCATGCAGGACGCCGTGATTATTAAGGACTGAGGAGGATAAATTATGAAAAGGTGTTTAATTGTTATTTTGGCAGTATCCATGCTTTTCTCTTCTGTCTTGGCGGCGGAGCTGCCCGCATATCAAGAGGCGGCGCAAGACAATTATTTTAAATCTGAAGAGATTACGGTGCAGGTGAGTCTGGCAGATGACAGATTTTTGATTGAAGGTGAACAAAAAGGCGGCAAAGCTGATTTTGTTACCCTTGCCGCAAAGGAGCCTGACGGGGAGTATATGCATTTTGACGAGGTGGTGACTGGGGATGATTTTGCCTTTGTGCTTGATATGGAACATGAGCAGGATAAAAGCGGTGTTTATTCCTTTATAATCACCCTTACCTCAAGCGGCGTACAGGTGGAGTTGACACATTTTTATGTGAATACTGATGATGAGGTATGGGCAGTAGGTGAAATTAATGGGGCGACTACAGAGCAGGAAATGGCTGAGGCTATTGACAGATGGCATATTGCGCTGGGACTTGCGGATTTAAATTATGATGACCTTGACGTGTGGGGCGAAACATATACAATGATGCTCCCGGGTATCCCGTTTGACAGCATGGATGACATACGGATATCAATGTATAAGGGAACAGGTTTTGCAAATATCAACAGAGGCAGCGACAAGGTAGGGGCGGTAAAGTATTATGCACAGGCTTTTGGGTTGGACACTCAAAGCTCCGAGTTTATGATGCTTGACGATAAGTGGAAGGATTTTGTATTTAATCAAGTGGCGGCCGCTGCTCCATACGAGAGCATTGAGAAAATAATAGAGTCTTACAGCTTTAAGCTTGCGCTTGGGAGAGTTAATTCTGCAAAGTGGGGGGAACTTGAGGAACTGCTCG
>CAZNYY010000342.1:0-3018 GCA_964577335.1 uncultured Oscillospiraceae bacterium
TCTGCTACTGTGATTGTTTCAAGTGGTTGCATGATTTTGCCCTCCTTTCTAACTTATTAATTCATCCACCGTGGTTTCAAGTGCTTCTGCAATTCGCTTTGTCAGTTCAAGCCCCGGTATTTTATATCCCTTTTCAATGTGAGATATAAAAACCTGTGTAGCTCCAACTTTATTTGCAAGCTCCTCTTGCGTTAAATTGAGCGCGTTTCTGCACTTCAAAACATTTCTTGCGATTCCCAAACATATCACCCCCTATTCGATTTTTATTGACATCAATCCCCAAATAATGTATACTTGTTTTGCGAGAACAATTTAATAAATTATTCAAGGGATTTTTGTGTCTGTTTTTAATACTTGGTTATATTATAATTCACCGCCTGAGGAATGTCAATGTTATTTTTCCTCATCTGAGCATAATTGTTATGTTTCACAATTTTCTATTCCTCGTTTGGTGAAACTAACCAATAACAAAAAAAGGATGGTGGCATTGTGGCGAATATTTTGTTTATAATCACCTCTGGTTTGGGTGTTGCAGGGTTTT
Organism: uncultured Oscillospiraceae bacterium; assembly: GCA_964577335.1. Lineage (GTDB taxonomy): Bacteria > Bacillota > Clostridia > UMGS1883 > UMGS1540 > CAZNYY01. The sequence continues at coordinate 542 of CAZNYY010000342.1, forward strand.
TTGGCTTTTTTATAGGACACACAAACTTGGTTTTTTTGGGCGGAATTGCCGTGGCTGTCGAAATTGTTGTTGGCTTATTAACTCGCGAATTAAGGAGTTTAAATACTATTGTTTTAGCAATGTTTTTAGGTGTTATATATTCTTCGATAAAAGGTTTGCCTGTTTGGTATGGTTGCATGGTCGGTTTATGTTTTGAAAGTGTTATAACAATGGCCATCGGAATTGTTTCCCCGTTATTTTTCTTACTAACTAAAAAGCCCAAAAACACAGGCAACATTAAAGAAATACAAAATCACGGAAAGTCTGAACTTGAAGAGCTTATGGCAACTGATTTAACTGAAGAAAAGTGAAAGGAGACGCTAAACATGATTTTCTTAAAAAAGTTAGACAATTTGATTAGCGAGAAAAAAATAACACGCAATAAAATGTTAAAAGATTTGTCTTTAGGAACAAACTCATTTGTGAACTGGCAAGAAAGGAACACCATTCCAAGCGGTGAAACACTTTCTAAAATCGCCGACTATTTCAATGTATCCGTTGACTACCTCCTCGGTAAAACAAACAATCCTGCTCCGCCCGATAGTGACATCACCTTCGACGACTTTACCTTCGCTTTTTACGAAGAATCAAAAACCCTTACAGAAGAAGATAAAGAAAACCTACTTGACATGGCACGGATATTTAATCAAAGGCGAAAGGAACGACAAAGGAAAGATGGTGAGTAAATGCAGGCGCTTACCAACCTATACAATGAATTACAAAAAGAAAATATAGTCTTAGAAAATCTTAATATAGCAAATCACAAAGCCGCAACCATTAACATTGAAAAGGATTTTGCTGTTTTTGTTGACTATGATAAAATCACGACATTAGACGATGAATTTAATGTTGTTTCTCACGAATACGGACATTGTGCTACCGGAACGACCCATAAAGTTTGTAGCCCATATGAATTAATTTCAAGACATGAATACAGGGCAAACAGACATGCGATTTATAAGTTTTTGCCATTTGAAAAGTTTAAAGAAGCGCACTATAAAGGTTATGATGAGTTTTGGGAAATTGCAGAATACCTTGATTTACCTGAAAAGTTCGTGCGGCTTGCATACGATATTTATGCCAAAGAAGGAAAACTATAATAAGCAGGTGATACCATGATATGCAGAAGCAAAAAATGCCAACGAGAAATATCAGGCGATAGTATATATTGTTCATACTGTGGAATAAAACAAACGCCCGAAAAAATTAAAGAGCTGAAAAAGCCTAACGGTTACGGAAGTGTAATTAAGCTTAGCGGCAGACGCCGAAAACCGTGGGCGGTTAGAGTATCCGAAATGGTAAAAAACAAGCAAAAATTTAGATATTTAAGTTATCATGAAACAAAAACAGAAGCTTTGAAAGCATTAGCGCAAGAACAAATCACTCCCACAAGCCCAAAAGCAAATATAACATTTAAAGAGTTGTACGAAGAATGGCTTGAAACACCTGATTTTATAGATATAAGCAAACAAACACAAGATAATTATACAGCTGCATATAAACATTTAGCGCCTTTACATTCCACTAAGTTTACCGACATCAGAACAGGGAATATGCAACAGATAATACGCAAATTAGACCGCTCGTTTTCAACTAAAACAAAAATTAAAATTCTTTGCGGACTTTTGTATAAATACGCAATACAGAATGATGTTTGCAATAAAAACTATGCGGAATTTATTAAAATTCCAAGCGAAAAGAAAGAATGCAAGACTATATTTACTGACTTAGAGTTGGAAAAAATGGAAAAATGCGGACTACCTTATGCCGATACTATCATTATATTGTGTTACACGGGGCTTAGGATTAGTGAGCTCTTAACATTGACGCGCTTTAGTGTAAATTTAAAAGATATGACATTAACAGGTGGCTTAAAAACCGATTCGGGCAGAGATAGGACAGTACCGATACACCCAAAAGCGCTACCGCACATTAAAAAGTATTATGATGAAGGGCATGACTTATTAATAACCAAATCCAAAGAGGTCGGCAGGGGCAAAAATAAGACTGTGCAGAAAGGATTACCCATAACCTCAAATTATTACAGGAAATATATCTTCAAGCCGATAATGGAGGAATTAAAAATAGAAGGCAAAACACCTCACGCAACACGACACACAGCCGCCACTCTAATGACGATATCCGGAATGGATACCAACGCAATTAAAATGATTTTAGGGCATGCAGATTATGCTTTTACAGCAGACACTTATACCCATATAGATTTGACTTTCTTGCAAAATGAAATAAATAAAATATAAACAGCAGTATACAGGTAGTATGCAAACGATAAAATATATCTAATTTTAGGCAAAAGAAAAACCGCTATGAATTTTGAATTCATGCGGTTTATTGATGGTGACCCATGTGCGATTCGAACGCACGACACCTTGATTAAAAGTCAAGTGCTCTGCCGGCTGAGCTAATGGGTCACATTT
>CAZNYY010000343.1:0-3012 GCA_964577335.1 uncultured Oscillospiraceae bacterium
AACGTCGCCCACGTTATCGCCTACATTGTCAGCGATAACGGCGGGGTTCCTCGGGTCATCCTCCGGAATTCCCAGTTCAACCTTGCCCACCAAATCCGCACTTATATCGGCTGATTTGGTAAAAATACCGCCGCCTGCCTTTGCAAAAAGCGCAAGCGAACTTGCACCAAATGAAAAGCCCAGCAAGGCAGTGGTGTTATTTGTAAACAAAAGCACCGCCAAAACGCCCAAAAGACTTCCGCCTACAACCGCAAGCCCCATTACAGCGCCGCCCCTAAAGCCAACCAAAAAGGCGCTTCTGATACCTTTTTTAGATGCTTCAGCCGTTTTTGTATTGGCGATTGTTGCTATGTAGATACCGATTTTACCCGCAATGGCGGAGAAGATTGTACCGGCAATATAGGCTATTGTCATAATAATATTATCGGTCACATTCCCGCTCATTATTGGTGTGGGCAGCAGCACAAAAATTAAAACTGCCACAACCCCCGCAAACTTTGCCAGTGCTTTGTACTCTTTGGTAATGAAGGTATTTGCCCCGCTTTTAATAAGCTCGCCTATTCTTATGATTTTTTCATTCTCAGACTTTTGCTTTTTCACCCAAAGTGACAGGTAAAAAGCAAAGCCGAAGGAAATTAAAACCACAAAAAAAGACGCCATGTAAAAGATTGACAGTGATGGATCCACAAGAATTCCTCCCTTGAAAATATTGTATTTTAACCTAAACCTATAACATTTTACCACTTATCTCTATGAAATGCAATCTATTTTGTATATTTTTTTAAACTATATACCAAGAAATTATAGGACTGTACTTTTATATGTTTTTATGCTATAATTAACATAAGAAAATATAAAAAGGAATTTGATAAATGAGTAAGCATGTTATTGATGATGCCAAGCGCTGCCTGCAATGCAAAAACCCGAGATGCTCGGCAGGATGTCCCGTGGGTACCCCCATAAGGGATGCAATACGCCTTTTAATTGACAGCAATATAGCGGAGGCGGGCAAAATTATCTTTGAAAACAATCCCCTTTCTATAATTTGTTCCTATGTATGTCCTCAGGAAAACCAGTGCGAAGGGCATTGCGTGATGAACAAAACAGGTGCCCCCGTACAAATAAGTGCGATTGAGCAGTATATATCTGATTTTTATTTGAATGTTTACAAGCCCGCACCTTCCGATAAAAGCGCCGGGAAGGTCGCCATTATAGGCTCGGGTCCTGCGGGGATAACAATTGCGTTTTTGCTGCTTCGCCAAAACTATGATGTTACTATATATGAAGGAAGTGACAGAATAGGCGGTGTTTTGCGCTATGGAATACCTGAATTTCGGCTTTCAAAACGCTACATTGACCGCCTTGCAGACACTTTGATTGACAGCGGGGCGAAAATCCGCCCGAACACCACCATAGGCTCAAACCTTACCATGGATGATTTGTTTAGGGACGGGTATGATGCGGTTTTTATCGGCACGGGTGTGTGGAAACCGCAAAAACTGAATATTCGGGGGGAAAGCCTTGGGAATGTTCATTATGCGATAGAGTATCTTAGAAACCCCGATGTGTACAGGCTTGGCGAACGGCTTATTGTAATCGGGGCGGGCAATGTTGCGATGGATGTTGCGAGAACCGCCATCCGCCACAACTGCCATGATGTCACCATTGTCTGTCACATGGACGAGAGGGCTGTAACGGCAAGGGATGTCGAGGTGCAGTATGCAAAAATTGACGGGGCAAAAATGCTGATGAACAAGTCGGTAGTGGAGTTTTTGGAGGATGGTGTTGTCCTTGCCGACTCTAAGTATATGGAGGACGAAAACGGGGTGTACGTTGTTCCCGAAAAAGGAACCGAAACACTGTATCCGTCCGATTCGGTGATTATTGCGGTGGGGCAAAACCCACGTGCGGTTATTGTGTCCTCAACAAAGGGGATTGACATTGGGGACAGCGGTCTTGTTGCGGTTGACGAGTACGGAAAAACAAGCCGCAGCGGTGTGTTTGCCTCGGGCGATGTTGTCACGGGTGCAAAAACCGTGGTTGAGGCGGTGAAAATTTCAAGAAAAGTTGCCTCTGCAATTGATGAATATGTAAAAATAAAACGCAAAAACCTTTAATCTACAAAAAATTAACGGGGATGTGGCAAAATGCCACACCCCCGTTTAGGGCGTAAGGAAAATGATGGTGGACAAACCGTATCCGAAGGCGTACAATGGTACGTCAGTGAAAGCTTGTTTTGCGTGTTCGGCGCATTTTGATATAGCCCTGATTAGTCATCGTTTTGAATACTTTTAACCGCTTTGTAAACCATCTTTGGTTTTCTGTATTCATTTACTATTCCCTTATTATTAAAACTCCTTGCACGGTTTAAACTATGCGTCGGTTCAGTTCTTATATCGCAAAACTGCCATATGTACGTCCCGGATATGTCAGGGTCACCCCGAAAAAGTTTTAGTGTATGCCGGATTAAGCGTTCATGATACGCGGCACTCCAAATCACATCATCAAAACTATTATCGCCGTAAATCGAAGCGGCGCCGAATTCCGACATGACAATAGGAACATTTTCAAGCCCTTCATTTTTCAGTTTTTCCTTTACCCCAACCAGAAAATCTGCCCAATCCTCAATCTCTCCCCGATACCAACCCACATAGGAGTTGACCGAAACAAAATCCGCCATTCCAAGACAAATGTCATCAAGCACAAGGAACGTGGCAAAGGTTAAAAGTATGGTGATGTAAAGCCTTCTCACCTCGTCAGAAAAAAGTTTTGTTATTTCGTAACCCCTTTGGCAAGTAGTGTCTATCTCATTGTGCAAGCCCCAAATTATAATTGAAGGGTGGTGGCGATACTGCTCCACCATTTCACGGTGCATTGCAAGCCCCCGCTCGGCTATCACGGGGTTTTGCAAAGCCTCCTCAGGATACCCCCACATGGGAATTTCACTCCAAAACAATATACCTTCTTCGTCCATGTAATCCAAAAAGGTTTTGGAGTTGGGATAGTGCGAAC
>CAZNYY010000344.1:0-2986 GCA_964577335.1 uncultured Oscillospiraceae bacterium
TATGTTTATTAAGTATATAATTTAATACGAGACAATGATCTCGTCATTATGAGTAAAGCTGCAATTTGAAATCTATCAGTAAATCTGAATCAACCTATCATATTAGAAATTAAATCGTGTTCTTAGAACAAAAAGAAGATTCAAAAATCAAGAATGGTAACATATGATAATTTGTCGTAATAAAACTTAACATTTCAATAGCAGAAAAGTATAAAGTTGTTGTTTGTTTTTAAGATACTGACGAACAGCGATTAGGCACGCCCCTTAAGAATGATGTCGAATAAGCTTACAAAACTCGCCTTGATGAGGGGAGGCACCCCTAAACAATTTAGCGAAATGTACTCCTGTTTTGCGAAAAGGTATATTATGCGAACTTGTATTAAACATCGGGTGCAAAGACAACTTTATCGACCACTTCTTTGTAGGTGGTTTCGATTTCAAGGTCGCCGTTTTTATAAACGGTGACTTTTTTGATTATATTCCTAACGAATACGTAACCGAAAGTAACCGAAAAATATAGAGGCCTTGCACCATGGCGGTCAGCCCACAGAAGAAAATCCCAAAGGACAAATATATCTTTTGGTCAATTCGGCGGGGAATAGGCTTGATAATAAAAACTTTAGGGACAGGCAGTTTTATCCATTGTTGGAGGAACTTAAAATCATATCAAAGCGTGAAAAGGGAGTAAAGCATCGTTTAACGCCTCACTCTGCAAGACACACATTTATTTCGATGATGGTTGCGAAAAAAGCGCAAGCCGAATTATTGCAGAAAATAGCAGGACACAAGAAATATAACACAACAATAGATTTTTACAATCAGTTAGATGAAGACTCAATAAAAGCGATGCTATCAGAGGTTGAAAAAATACAATAAAACTAACACGTTACTAACAAACGTTGAAATGTATGGAAAACAAAAAACCGCTCTAACCCTAATGGTTATGCGGTTTCTCGTTGGTGGAGACAACAGGAATTGAACCTGTGACTTCTTGCATGTCAAGCAAGCACTCTAACCAGCTGAGCTATGCCTCCGTTTCATGTAAAATTATACATGAAGCGGAGGCATATGTCAAGGAAAAATAGTATGGTGGCAACAGGAAGTTTTTTAAATGGTCTGCACACATCCTTACTTATCTGGAGCCTCGATAAACGCCGGGGGTAACCCCCTCAAGTTTTTTAAACACACGAGTAAAGGTTTTCGCATTTTGATATCCGACATATAATGCAATTTTATCTATGGTATAATTTGTTTCGTCTAAAAGCTTTTTCGATTTTTCTATTCGATAACGGCTGATATACTCCAAAAGCCCCTCGCCGGTCTGCTCTTTAAATGCATTTGAAAGATAGGTGGGATGAATGTCCATACTCTCGGCGATATAACCTACACTTAGGTTGTTGTTTTGGTAACTTTTCGACACAATCTCTTTTGCACGGGCGGATATAACGAGAGAGTTTTTTTGACCTACACGCTCACACAAATCCTTTATTACTGCGTCAATATGCGTGCGCATAGCCTCCGACCGATTAAACGAGAGAGCATTTTGGAGGAACTTGTATATTTCCAACTCGCCGTATTCAAGCTCATCCATCAAGCGCACAATGGTGGCACAAATATCCCCTAAGATGCATTGGGAGAGTTGGGGGGATCTTTGTGACTGCAAAAATGCATAATCAATCATGTTCGACAAAAACTCAGACGCAGCCTTATAATTGCCGGTCTTTATAAAGTTTATGAGCTTGTTTTCCTGCTCATAGGTGTACCGATATGTTCCGGTAGCGCTGCCATCAATATCATCTGCAGTGACAATGGACCCTGCATCCAACACTAATCTGTAGTGCAACATATTAAGTACTTCGTTATATGCAAGGGCAATACCTGAAAAAGTGAGGTGAATATTGCTTACGGCCGCAGTTAAAATTATACCGAAATGTTCTTTTACAAAGTTTGCCGTAAACTCTGACATCTCGGCAAGGGACTTTGTGGCAGTAAACATTTTTTCGGCTTCTACGGAAACAATAAGGGCTATAAGGTTATCCTGCAAATCGGTCATATAACCTTTATGCTCACGGTTTACCAGCTCTTCCGCTATATTCGTGATGATAAACTCTATAGTTTCATCCTGGTCTATTTCCTTTAAAACGGTTCCTCGGTTTTCTATATGAAACAACACAACAGCAAAATGACTGCTTGAAAACTCCAAATTGTATTGTGACAAAAATTTTCTTATAGGTATTTTATAGTCAACCTGTCCCTTTAAAAGACGCCGCAGAAAGTGGGAGCGTAAAAGCTTATTCTGTTGCGACAGGCGAGAGGTTATTTGAGCATTTTCATCACGGACATTTTTAAGAAAACTATTTATCATCTCAAATTCATTACTTTTTTTAGACCCGAAAGAGGTTTTTATTCCTAAAAGATTTATAATGTCTTCCAAGGGGCTGTAATTTCTTTTGAGTGTCGCCCTAAGCACCAAAAGGCCTATTACAAGAACCAAAAATGAAAGAATGATACTAAAAGTCCTCAAGGAGTGAATACCCCGGGAACTTTCATTGTAATCCGTCACTATAAGATACTTAAACCCGGTGTCAACCGAGCGGGCATAGTTTACAATATAATGGGTATGATGTATTGTTTTTTCCGACTGTCCGCCCAGGGGAATATCAGAAAAATCAAAATCCTTGTCCATATTTTTAGATGATATTAAAACCTCATCATCCTTGCCTATTATCATAAAATGGGTATAATCGTCACTTTCGTTTCGAATTATAGGCTCGTTGAGGTCAGGGATTTTAACCATTATCGTACCCAGCTCAAGCTGCGGGTCATGCGTGGGCAGTGTGAACAGGTAATATAAGTTTTCGCTTCCGTCTTCGGAGGGAATAGTTTTAAATACGGGCAGGGAGCCTACATTTAAATATTCATTAAAAGCGTCCTCCCCTGTCATGCCGAAGGTTAAGTTTGCATATGTGTCAAGGTTTATCACCGC
>CAZNYY010000345.1:0-2981 GCA_964577335.1 uncultured Oscillospiraceae bacterium
ATACCGATTTCAAGCTGCACCGCCCCTACGGGCATTTGTGAAAGCAGGGCAAAGGTTTCCTCCCGCAAAATGTCACCCGCAATTTCAAAATGAAAGCAAGTCCCCCACGGAATGTCCCGACCGTAGCGTGCCAAAATAAAACGTAAAATTTTATTTGCATGGACGGGGTTTGCATTAAATGTTCGGTCTACAAATTTTATCGTACGGGCACCGCTGTTTGCAAGGCGAAGTAAATCAGGCAAAGCGGTGTCCAAATCAAAAAAGCGTGGTTTATCACAGCTTCCCGACAAACAAAATGCACAGGAGAAAGGGCAGCCACGGCTTGTTTCAAAATAGGCAATACGTCCTCCCACCGCCTCGGCATAGCCTGCGGACAGGGGAGACGGGGGAAGAACTCTTTGAATGCGTGGAAGGTTTTGATATATGTTGCCGTCCGCCCGTCCGAAAATACCGGGGACTGTCCACTCGGAATTATCCCGTGCGAAAACCGCCCTTAAAAATGCAGGAAAGCTTTCCTCTCCCTCTCCCGCTAAAATGTAATCCACCCAAATGTTTTTTTGCAAAACTTCTTTTGCCGTGTAACTTACCTCCGGACCGCCCAATACAATAATTACATTCGGCAGAATTTTCTTTAGGTCGGCACACACGGCAAGTGTTTTATCAATGTTCCATATATAGCATGAAAGACCGACAACCGCAGGATGTGCGGCGGCAATCTGTTTCACAATATCGCTACTGTTCTGGTTTATATTGCCCTCTACAATACGCACACGGTGATACAGCTCGGGTGCGTATGCCTTTATACCTGCAGCAAGGCACCATGGCGCAGGCGAGGCATGTACATATTTTGCGCCCAGCGCACTAAGGACTACTGTACCCTCCATGAAATTCCTCCATTTTATAAATGCTTATACATTTAAGTTTATCACAAAAATAAACAATTTACTACAATATTTTAAGCCGCTCCGTGGCATTACCTCGGGGCGGCTTAAAACTTTACAAAACAATCAGGAGAGCAGCATCTTGTCATCAGCCTCATCCGAGCCGCTGACACGGCTAAACATCTCCAAAAGCTTTTCAACAGTCAACTTCTTTTTGTCTTCACCCGCCACATCAATAATAACACGCCCTTCATAAAGCATTACAAGGCGGTTTCCGTGGGCTATGGCATCCTTCATATTATGTGTAATCATAAGAGTTGTCAGTTTATTTTGTTCTAAAATTTCCTCGGTTGCATCTAATACTTTTTTTGCCGTATTAGGGTCAAGGGCCGCCGTATGCTCATCAAGCAGTAGCAGTTTTGGCTTTTTAAGCGTCGCCATAAGAAGGGTCAGTGCCTGGCGCTGCCCGCCCGACAAAAGCCCCGCTTTGGTTGTCATCCTATCCTCAAGTCCAAGCCCGAGTGCCCCTAAAAGCTCACGGTACACCTCGCGCTCCTTGTTCTTTATACCCCAAGCCAAGCCCCTTCTCTGCCCACGGCGCAGCGCCAGAGCCAAATTTTCTTCAATACCCATACTTGCCGCAGTCCCCATCATGGGGTCTTGAAAAACCCTGCCGATAAATGCCGCACGCTTGTATTCGGGCAGGCGTGTCACATCATTTCCGTCAATAATAATCTCGCCCTCATCCACACTGAAAACTCCCGCCACAGCATTTAGCATGGTGGATTTCCCCGCACCGTTTCCGCCGATTACAGTGACAAAATCCCCATCATTTAAGGTGAGAGAGAGATTGTTTAAAGCCAGTTTTTGGTTGACGGTATTTGGGTTAAAGGTTTTGCTGATATTCCTAATTTTAAGCATTGCCCGAACCTCCTTTTCGAGTGCGGGTAATTGTAAAGTATTTTGCCTTCCAGTGGGGGATGGCAAGAAAACCGCCCACCACAAGTGCCGACAGCAACTTTAAATAATTTGAGTCCAGGCGCATCCAAAGCACCGTCTGAATAACCATATAGTAAATAATTGCGCCTATGACAACACCCAGTAAGCGAAACGCAAAGTTCCTAAATATTTTAGAAAAAAGAACTTCGCCGATGATGACTGCCGCAAGCCCTATAACAATAGCACCACGCCCCATATTAATATCGGCAAAGCCCTGATACTGCGACAAAAGAGCGCCTGATAAAGCCACCATTCCGTTTGAAAGCATAAGCCCCAGCATTTTATTAAAATTGTTATTTATACCTTGAGCGTGTGCCATATTGAGGTTATCGCCCGTTGCCCTAATTGACGAGCCAAGCTCCGTACCGAAAAACCAGTACAGAAGTGCAATGATTACCACAACAAATATGCTTACAACGAAGATGGGCGACCAGTAAAACGGGCGGGAGCCGTTTGCCACCTCCTGAAGATAGCGCAGTGAAACCAAAAGGTCATAATTATTAACGTTTATGGATTGGTTTGCCTTGCCCATTATAGCAAGGTTTACGGACCACAGCCCAAGCTGAGTGAGAATACCCGCAAGGATTGCCGAAATGCCGCAAAACGTATGAAAAAAGCCGGTAGCAGCCCCTGTCAAAAGTCCCGCTAAAAAGGCAAAAAGCAGTGCGGTGCCAATATCAGCCCCGCCCAAAAGCATCATAACACATACCGCCCCTCCGGTACAAAAGGATCCGTCCACCGTAAGGTCGGCAATGTTTAAAATTTTATAGGTAATATAAACACCTATGGCCATGATGCCCCAAATAAGCCCCTGTGCCGCAGCACCCGGCAACTGACCGAAAAGTTCAAGGGGGTTAAGTGCCATATTTATCTCCATTTCCACTGCGGGGTAAAACTCATTTTACCGCGCGTGCAATTTATTTTTTGCATATGCGCAAAGTCTTTCAGAAATTAAAAATTTCTTGCAGACTTATTCCTCCAAAACAATGTAGTATAAAACATTATAACAGAAAACAACAGAAAAGTGAAGTCTTTTCTGTTGTTTTCCACGTCAAAAGCATGATAAACATTCACGAACACACGTCAAGCATTATAATCTTT
>CAZNYY010000346.1:0-2970 GCA_964577335.1 uncultured Oscillospiraceae bacterium
ATTGGCACATGAGGCAATAGAAGTTGTAAAAAATGTTATAATTAAATTTGTGCCGGAGCGTTTTTCGAAAACCTATTTAAATTGGATGGAAAATGTGCATGACTGGTGTATTTCCCGGCAACTTTGGTGGGGGCACAGAATCCCGGCGTATTACTGCGAATGCGGCGAGATGGAGGTAAGCCGTGAGCCTGTGACTGAATGTAAAAAATGCGGCGGCAAGATGAAACAGGACGAGGACGTTTTGGACACCTGGTTCAGCTCCGCACTGTGGCCGTTTTCAACCCTTGGCTGGCCGGACGAAACAGAGGATTTCAAGAAATATTATCCCACCTCGGTTTTGGTAACAGGGTATGATATAATCTTCTTTTGGGTGGCTCGCATGATTTTTTCGGGGATGGAGCATATTGGCAGAGAGCCTTTTGAATATGTTTTTATTCACGGTCTTGTAAGGGACAGCGAAGGGCGGAAAATGTCAAAATCCCTCGGAAACGGGATTGACCCACTTGAAATAATAAGCAAATACGGGGCGGATGCTTTGCGTTTTACGCTTGCCACGGGCAACTCGCCGGGCAATGATATGCGTTTTTATGTGGAACGGGTGGAGGCAAGCCGTAACTTTGCAAATAAATTGTGGAACGCCGCAAGATTTGTTTTGATGAATTTAAAAATAGATGATGTAAGCCTGCCCGAAAATCCTCAGCTTGAGGATAAATGGATTCTTTCAAAATATAACTCCCTTGTGGCAGAGGTGACGGAAAATTTAGAGCATTTTGAAGTTGGAATTGCGGTGGGAAAACTCTACGATTTTATATGGGATATTTACTGTGACTGGTACATTGAACTTGTAAAGCCCCGCTTATACGATGAGGATTGCCCCACGGGAGTGGACGCACAAAGGACGCTTGCGTATGTGCTGGCAGGGGTTTTAAAGCTTTTGCACCCGTTTATGCCGTTTATAACGGAAGAAATTTTTATGGCACTCCCTACTGGGGATGATAGTATTGTAACAGCCAGATGGCCCGAATATTCACCCGCACAGTCGTTTGGTGATGAAGAGGCGCAGATGGAAATTGTAAGGGAAGCAATACGGGGCGTGCGTAATATAAGGGCGGAGATGAATATCCCCCCCTCTAAAAAAGCAAAGCTTATTATTGTTGCTGACAATACAGACTTATTCAAGCAGTGCGAAACATTCTTTGTAAAACTTGCGGGCGCATCCGAGGTGTCGGTAACAAAAGAAAAGGACGAAACACTTACAAATGCGGTAACGGTTGTTACGGAGGGTGCGGAAATATTTATTCCCCGTGACGAGCTTATTGACCGTGAGAAAGAATTGCAAAGGCTTGATAAGGAAAAGACTTCAATTGAAAGCGAAATAAAGCGCAGTACAGGCAAGCTTTCAAATCCGGGATTTTTGGAGAAAGCGCCCCAAAAGCTTGTGGATGAGGAGCGTGCAAAGGCAGTAAAATACAAAGAAATGCTGGAAAAAGTGCTTGAAAACATCAAAGCACTCGGGTAAATTTCCTAAACAAAACCACCGGGACGCATTTTGCGCCCCGGTTTAAATTATAAACCTAAAATTTACAAGCGGAGGTTTTTATGAACTACGAATCCGCCCTTGAATTTATTCACGGGGCTTCACTGCTCGGTTCCAAACTGGGTCTTAAAAATATAACAGAACTTTTGGCAAGGCTTGGCAACCCCCAAAACCAACAAAATTTTATTCATATTGCAGGTACCAACGGTAAGGGAACAACCACCAGCAGCATTGCAAGTATTCTCATGCAGCAGGGGTACAGGGTGGGGGTTTACACCTCTCCGTATATATATGAGTTTAATGAGAGAATTTCCGTAGGCGGGCAAAACATTCCGAACAATGTGCTGGCAAAGCTTACAAAGGATGTCAAATTGAAATGCGATGAAATGGTGCGGGACGGGTTTAACCACCCGACCGAGTTTGAGATTGTTACAACCTTAGGTATGCTTTATTTTGCCGAGAAAAAATGTGATTATACGGTGCTTGAAGTAGGACTTGGGGGCAGACTGGATGCTACCAACGTAATAAAAAAGCCGCTGGTTTCGGTGATAACTTCGATAAGTTATGACCATATGAAGTTTTTGGGTGATACACTTCCTCAAATAGCCGCCGAAAAATGCGGTATAATTAAGAGGGGTGTTCCTGTTGCGGTCTACCCCGAACAGGATGCCGAAGCGCTTAATGTAATTCGTGAAGTATGTAAAAAAAGGCGCTCCGAAATGAAAATTGCCGATACTCCCGTAATTACCGAAGAAAATTTAGGCGAAACCGTGTTCGATTGCAGTAGATACAGAGGGCTTAGGCTTTCTCTCATAGGCGAGCATATGGCGAAAAATGTTTCAACCGCAATTGCCGCTGTTGAGCTTTTGAGGGAGCAGGGCATAAAAATCAGTCACGAGGCGGTTTACAAGGGCGTGGCATCGGTTAAATGGCCGGGGCGGTTTGAGATTATAGGTGAAAATCCATTGTTTATAATTGACGGGGCACACAATATATCGGGGATTGAGGCTTTTATAAAAACCATACAAAAGAATTTGTACGGAAAACGACTTGTTTTTGTAATGGGAATGCTGCGTGACAAGGAGTATGAGGCGGCTATTCGCCTTGTGGCAGGGATGGCAGACATGTTTGTTGCCGTCTCTGTTCCAAGCACGAGGGCTTTGCCTGCGGAGGAGCTTGCGGAAATTGCAAGCAGGTACAACAGCAATGTTTATACAGCCGAATCCGTTTCCGATGCGGTAAAAACTGCACTTGAGTTTGAAGGGGTTCATGCCGTTTTGGCTTTCGGCTCTCTCTATCTTTTGGGGGATGTTAAACGTGCAAGGGATGAACATACAGAAAGCTTAATAAAGTGATTTTTTGCGCTAATATTGTTTAAGGTGTGTTCGATAATTGCTTGTGTTTGGCATTTTCGACGAATTTTGTGTCAGACA
>CAZNYY010000347.1:0-2967 GCA_964577335.1 uncultured Oscillospiraceae bacterium
GGCGTGTCCCCGCCATGTTCACCCTGCACTCCGCCCCAATTGTCACAGCAAGTCCCACAATCTCCCCCGCCTTTATAAATTCCCTGCAACCCGCAACACTGTCATGGTCCATAATACCCGCCGTGTCAAGTCCTGCGGTATATGCCATGTAAACCGCCTTTGAGGGCGAATAAGGCGAGAAGGAATAAAAGGTGTGGATGTGGTTGTTTACATCACCCGACGATGGGGGTTTCGGGGTTTTTTCAACCATCCTTTTAAGTTGCCCAAGTCTTGTTTCAACGTTTTCATGATTTAATAAATCCATTTCCATCTCCATCAGCTAAGCATAATTTGACCGCCCGTCACCGGTATGGCCTGCCCTGTTTCATATTTTTGTTCAATGCAGTAAAAAATTGCCTTTGCAACATCCTCTACCGTGCATCCCCTTTTGATGGGTGCCTTTTCTTCGTAAAACTTTCGCACATCATCGGTGGTTTTAGCACCCGCCACCTTGCCCGCATGCAGGTACTGCACAAAAAGTCCTTTTTCGGGGTCCGCCCACAAAGGTCCGTCATAAAAATTGCCAGGGCATACGGTGTTTACTTTTATGCAAAACTCCGCAAGTTCAAGCGCAAAACTTTGTGTAAGTCCTATCCCGCCGAATTTGCTGCCCGCATACGCAAAGTTTTTAAGGCTGCCCGCAAGACCCGATTTTGAGTTTATCTGAATAATATCGGTAAAATACCCCGCCCTATATTTATTTTGTATTTTCATAACCCGTGAGGCATGCTTTACACAGAGGAAATAGGCTGTGTAATTCACGTTTGTTACCATTTCAAAATCCGCCTTTTCCATCTCGTCAAGCCCGCCTGCCCGCACAATACCAGCATTGTTTATGAAAACATCAATACCGCCAAACTCCAAAACTGTTTTACAAACCATGGCGCTTACACTGTCCTCGTCCGTTACATCCGTCTGCACCGCAACCGCCTTTTTGTTACCCGATTTTAGGCATATTTCCTGTGCGGTTTTTTTTGCAAGTTCCCCGTTTAAATCAGCCACAACAACATGGGCACCGTTTTCAGCTAAAGTTTTTGCTATCCCCTCGCCAAAACCCTGTGCACTGCCTGTTACAACGGCAATTTTGCCGCTCAAACGAAGGTTGCCGCTTGCATTGCCTACACTTTTTCGGTAACTTTCCGCTTCCCACCCCACTATAAAATCAATAAGGCTTTGGGGCATAAAGCTGTGCCCGCCGAAGGATTTTGTGTAGACAGCAATTTTCACGGTGTCAAGAAACATTGTTTGTATGGTTTTGGCTTCATTCTTGCTCGGTGCGCAGGCGAATATCCCCAAATTTTGCACCGCAATTACCTTTGGCACTCTGGAGTGAACCTCTCTATATTTTTCAATTTCTTCGCCGATATCGGCATTCTCCTCCAAAAACAAGGGCAGACCGCAGTACACAATGTGGTCAGGTGTAAATGCTGAAGATACGGGCGAAAACGCATTTTTGTCCGCCAAAAAACCGCCCACCTCTTTATTCGTGAAAAATGCAGCCACTCCCCCCTCACCCATGGTGAGCATCCGCAGTGCGGGGGCTGTTTGCACTGCCTTTTCCATGTTAAAAGCAATATCCGAAAAATCAGGCTCCTCCACAAGCTTTGCCTTTAATTTCGCCCCAATTTCATTATAAATATTATAAATTTCTTCAACCGTGTCAGCCGCCGCAAAAACCCCGTGGTTTTGCAAAAAAATTATTCTCGCATCTTTGGAGTGTTTTTGGGTGTACAATTTATATTCATCATATACCCTTTTTGAAAGGACATATCCCGGCTCAATATTTTCAATCCAAATAAAATCATTGCCGAATATTTCCGCCGCCGAAATCCGCCCTCTTGCGGAGCAGGTCAGCCCGTTTACAAAGGCGGGGTGCAAATGCACAACGTATGAATACGTCAGAATATTGTGTAAAAGGGTTTCAACGCTTGGGCGCTTATGCTCCTCCCCCGGCTCTCTTGCCGCCAAAAGATCCGCCAAAACCTGCGCCTCACGGCTTTTTTCTTCGTCAGGGTAAGGGGTTTTTAAAATAGTGTCCAGCTTTGCACGGTTCATTTTAACAAAGCCGTCCCCTTTTATATCCCTAAGCCCCGTCCCCGAACCCTTTATATATAGAAAATTCTCATCTTTAAACGAGGTGTTCCCCCCGCCGGCTATTACCATATTTTCATCCCTGCCGAAGGAGTTTGATATTTCAACAAGCTTTTGAACACTCAAGCCCCGCTCCCCCTTTGAGGGATAATCTCCGCTTCGTATTCTCTTACGGTTTCAAGCCAATCACATTTGGTATTATGAATTTCGCAAAACCGCTCCCAAACATCGCCAAGGGGCATGGTTTTAAGTTCCTCCGTAATCGCCATAATCCCTGTAAAATCGCCTTCATCCTGCATTTTTTTCAATTTGTCGGCGGGTTCAAGCATGGCGGCAAGAAGTGCTTTTTGCATATTTCTCATCCCCACAACCCACGCCGCCACACGGTTTATGCTTGCATCAAAATAATCCAGCCCGATTAATGTCCTGTCAACCGCTCCGCAGCGCACTATCTCACGGGCAATATCATAAATGTCGTCCGTCAGTAAGACCACATGGTCACTGTCCCAACGCATGGGGCGTGTTACATGAAGTGCAAATTTGTCAAAAAACAACAGTACGGCTGAAATTTTATCGGCAACCGATTCGGTAGGATGAAAATGTCCGCTGTCAAGCAGGCACAGGATATTATTTTTCTGTGCATAATTCATATAAAACTCGTGCGAACCGACGGTGTACGACTCAAGCCCTATGCCGAAAACCTTGGATTCCACACTGTCCAAAATATAGTTCTTGTCAAGCTTTTCGGAATAAATTTCGTCAAGCGCTTCCATAAGTCTGCGCCTTGGCGCCATCCTGTCGGCGGGAAGGTTTTTGTAGCCGTCGGGTATCCACAAA